>NZ_JAAQWX010000012.1:0-168236 GCF_012985745.1 Pseudomonas sp. WS 5078
ACATCGTTGGGTTTTACAACAACGAGAGGCTGCACTCGAAACTGGGATATCTGCCACCGACCGGTTACGAGCGGGCGATGGCGTCAAAATCACCTATCGAGGTGTCCGGTATTAGTTGACCACTGCATACCTGTCGACAACGATGGGGAGCCGGGGCACGACGACCACCCACAGACCTCGACCTCACTTCCATGTGAACGAGTACCGCGCTCTGGCCAGAGGTCTCGATGGAAGGACAGATCAGCCCGCACGACCGCGAGATGGGTTCCCGTGCGCACTAAGGGGGGGATCAGAAGGTGTACCTTGCGAGCCAACCTGAGCACCTCTTGAGCTAGACGAAATGCTGAGGCTCTCAAGTGGATCAAAACTGTTGATTTTCACTGATCCACCCAATAGTATCTTGAGCCAGCTTTATGATCCACCCTGCACTCGAGGAGCTATCAGCCATGACCGCCACTATCGCCTACATCCGGGTGAGCACCGACGACCAGACCACCGAAGCCCAGCGCCACTCCATCGGCCAACGCTTCAAGGTGAGCGAGTGGTTCTCCGATGAGGCCACCAGTGGTGCCACCAAAGCGATGCAACGGGAGGGCTTCAAGGCACTCCATGCTTACGCCAGGAAGGGAGACACGGTTGTGGTGGCAGCCATCGACCGCCTGGGCCGAGACACCATCGATGTATTGGAAACAGTGGAAGCCTTGAAGGCCAAAGGCGTGACAGTGGTCTCGATGCGCGAAGGCTTCGACCTATCAAGCCCAATTGGCAAGGCAATGCTCACCATGTTGGCTGCCGTAGCTGAGCTGGAGCGAGCCAACATCAAAGCTCGCCAGATGGCAGGGATAGAGCGAGCCAGGGCACAGGGGAAGAAGCTGGGAGCACCGAAGGTGATTGACGATGCGGCTGTTGCCGCTTGGAGGAAGAAGAACGGTGCCAGCATCGCGGATACAGCCAAGCACTGGGGCATCTCGACGGCTGCAGTGAAGCGGGCTTGTAGAGGCCCACGAGTACAGGAAGCAGCAGCCTAATAGACGAGGTGGCGTGTTTGGGGGTGCATTATTTTTTGCTCCCCCAGAACACACCTATCGCATAGCCGAATACACGCTCTCACCCGCCCCGTAGTAGCTCGTGAAGATGTGATGGAAGGCCATATCACACTTCTCGTTGTAGATCACTTCGTCATAGCTATCAGGTAGTCCCCGGTCGAAGGCGATCTCCAAGGTGCGCCTTACATCACTTCTAGCCCTGTCCTTCTTCCGCCAGTCGAGCACCAGCTTCTCAGCCTTCAGTGTTTCCAGAAGCTCCTTGCAGACCATCTTCACCTGCGCCTTTTCCTTCTCCGAAAGCTCAGGCACAGGCCTGGTCAGGATGTCGAACAGAGCCAGCTCTTCCTCCGAGAGTTTCTCGCGGATAGCCCGTTGATCCTCCATCTGCAGATCAGCAGTGATATCCAACAACTCCTTGAAGAACACCTCGATGTTCATGCTTCCAGAGTTGTAGGCATCGATCAGCTTTTGGAATTTCTCCATGAAATCCTTTCGAGTAGGGTTCTCCGTCAGCATGGTTTCCAGCTTCATGCTCAGCAAGGCTCGGAGCTTCTCGGCTTCTGTGCGCTTGCGCCCCTGGTTGAACTTTTCCTTGAGTTTCTCGAAGTCGATCTTGCTGAGGTCATGCAGTGGCTGATCGTCGTCTTCCTTGATGATGTAAGGCACTGGAGCGATGGAACGATCCAGTAACTCCTCGACCTGCTGCATCACCTCGGAGATGTCGACGGGAGGAGCCAATGCCTTGATCTTCTGGGCAATGACAGAGATCAGCACAGCGTCAGGAGCAAGCTCATTGGCATCGGGATCAGGAAGAATCGCTCGGTAGACCCGAGACACAATCCTGGCCTGACTCATAAAGCTGTTCTTGGTTTCCTCATTGGCAATGAGTTGCTCAACAGCATCATCCAGCTTGGCCACCTTCTCGAAGCCTTGAGCATCTTTGATAGCCTGGGCATTCACACCATGCTCGGACAAGAACGAGATCCCCCTAGCAAGCAGGTGCTTCAAGTACTCGACCAGCTCGGCCTTGTTCTTGATTGGCTCACCCTCACCACCTTCGCCAGAGGAAGCGCCGCCATAGATGGCTAAGGCTTCCTGCAGCTTACGGAAGACACCCACATAGTCGACGATCAGTCCTGCTTCCTTGCCTGGATACTTCCGGTTGGCCCTAGCGATGGTCTGCATCAGGGTGTGGTTCTTCATCGGCTTGTCGAGGTAGATGGTCGAGCAAGACGGCACATCAAAGCCGGTGATCCACATAGCGCACACGAAGACCAACCGCAGAGGATCCTTGGAGTCCTTGAACTTCTCGCCCAGGTTCTCCTCATTCATGCGCTTACGGTGCGGGATGATGTCCAGCCCTTTGTCGGCTAGCTCCTTTACCTCGTTCTGACCTTGGGAGACGACCACCGCCATGTCGGTCGATGTCATCACCTGGATCTTGTGCTGCAACTCCTCCTGCTGCACCTTGGGAGCCTTTGCGAGTTGAGCTTTCAGGTCAGCCAAATACGTCTTCCAGTGATCCTGAACCTTGTTGTACATGCGGACGGCGGTGGCCTTGTCGATGCACACCAGCATGGCCTTGCCCTGGTAACCACGACCAACGAAGTGGTTCACCATATCCTTGGCAATGGCCTCAAGGCGATCCTCTCGGGTAATCAGGTGGTACTCACGGGCGAAGACCTGCTCGACCTTGCGCTCTTGTTCCTCATCCAGCTCGGCCTCTTCGAGTAACGCCGCCATGTCCTCGTTGAGGTTGTCATTTATGAGCTGCATCTCGGGAATGCGGTTCTCGTAGTACAGCGGAACTGTGGCACCGTCAGCGATGGACTGGCCAAAGTCATAGACGGAGATGTAGTCACCGAAGACCTCTTTGGTCTTCTCCTCACCAGCCATCAGCGGCGTCCCGGTAAAGCCAAGGAAGGCGGCATTTGGGAGTGCCGTCCTCATGTTCATGGCCAGGGTGTCGTACTGGGAGCGGTGAGCTTCGTCGGTAATGACGATGATGTCTTGACGCTCAGAGAGCTGCGGATAGACCTCACCTTTCTTGGTGCCGAACTTCTGGATCAACGTGAAGACGTAGCGGTGATCTTCAGTGAGCAACTGCTTGAGGTGAGCACCGCTGGTGGCATGAGCCTCGACCTCGCCCACAGCACCTGTAGCGGCGAAGGTCTTGTAGATCTGCTCGTCCAGTTCATTGCGGTCAGTGACGATCACGAACGTCCAGTTGCCTGGGATCTTGCGCAGGATCTTCTGAGCGAAGAAGACCATCGACAGAGACTTGCCCGATCCTTGTGTGTGCCAGAAGACGCCCAGCCGCCCAGCCTGATCCTTGGGCCGATCCTTCGTACGCCAGACCTCAGCAATGGCTTTATTGACCCCGAGGTACTGGTGATTCTTAGCGATCTTCTTGATCACACCACCAGCCACGTCCTCGAATACGGTGAAGTTCTCGACAATGTCCAGCAACCTGGAAGGCTCACCGATGCCTCTGATAGCTGTCTCTAGGGAGACAACGCCCTTCTCACCCTCATCGTTGATCCGCTTCCATTCGAACAGATGCTCCCAGGGAGAGAATGTGCTGCCCACCACCGTCTGGGAGCCATTCGACAGCATCAGTGCGCCGTTGTAGGTGAAGAGCTGCGGGATGACCGTGCGGTAGTCGGTTAGGTTGTCGTCGTAGGCGGCCTTGAGTATCTTGTGGGTCGCCTTCAGCTCGACGAACAACAGCGGGATACCGTTCACGAAGCCCAGCAGGTCAGTACGTCGGGTGTGGTAGTCCCCTTTCACCCAGAACTGGGACGCGAGGAAGAAGTCGTTCTCCTCAACATTGCCCCAGTCGATGACCTTGGCCACTCTAAGCGTGTTATGCCCGTGCTCATCGGTGACTGGGACAGGCACTCCGTCCTTCAGCAGCCGGTAGGCCTCCTGATTGGCGTTGACCGGCAGCAGCTTGGAGCGATCTCGGGCCAATTCCTCGACAACCAGATTGATGGCCTCGTTGGGCAGATCAGGATTGAGCCTACTCAGAGCAGCCCGCAGACGCCCCTCCAGCACTACATCCTGCTGGGTCTGTCGACCTTCGCTGGAGGAACTACTTGTCCACTCTGCGTAGAGGTTCCCCGTTTCCCAGCCGAGGGACTCGAACAGCGCAATGGCTGGCTGCTCGACCAGCGTGTCCTCGGAATAGTCGTGCGAATGCGGTGCTGCTGGACTCATGCGCCTGAACTCCTTTTAGGTCGGCATGGGGATATCGGATACGTCGATCTCACCGGAGATTAGTTTAGGAAGGAGCAGGTCTCGCTGGGCTCGGAGGTTTACATTGATGCGTTCGAGGCGTCTCAGTAAACCATAAATCCTTTCCCACTCTGAGCTAAACCTTGACAGCACATCTTGATCGGGAAGCAAAAACGGTAACGCATACGCTTGCTCTCTATTAAGCCCTGGTACTGCGGCGTCATTATTTAAGAAGCGCTGCCTCTGCAAGTTGAAGTACACGTAAGAAAATGGAACCTCACTTCTTACGTAGTAGGTAGTATCGATAGGAAAGAACGAAACATCGCTCCAAAAAACGCTCCCAACGTTGCCCTTCCTTCCAACTACAATCCCTGGCCCCTCCACCAAGCTCTCACAATGAGACCCTACGACACCACTAGAACCGTAAACGGGATAATCACCTGGGACTCGGTCTTGTGCTTTAAGCGCCTTGCCATACGCCAGTTCCATGCAATCGCCAAGCCGAAGAAGCTCCCACCCTTCAGGAATCAGCCCAAGCTCACTCTCCTTGAGCCCCACCCCCTCATGCCCCGGAAAGCGGAACTGAACGAACCACTCCTCGTACAACCGCCGCGCCATTTCTTCGAGGATCTCGATGCGGCGTGTGTTGTTTTCTATGAGGTCGTCGTAGGCGGAAAGGATTGCCGCGATCTGGCTCTGTACAGCAAGCGGCGGTAGCAGAAACTCTATCGGCTTCAAGCGAGACTGAGTCAAGAGAGGTTGTGCAGCCCCCCCTGCGTACCTATTAAGATCAGCGTGCTTCAACAAGTAATATAAGAACTTGAGAGTCACGCTATCTTCGACGGCCTGTACAACTATTGTGTTATCAGACGGCCAAAACCTACCCTCACACAACTCAACAGCGCCACAGTATGCTCCGACCCTTCCTAGTATCAGAGAGGACTCATACACCCATTCGTTAGCGCCACCGATTATTCCGTTAGCGCCATAAACTGGAAACTCACCAGAAAGCCCTGGCTTAATTGACTTGCCATTTTTGAGGCTGGCGATATCACCAAAAGGCTTCAGAGCCCAACTCATGCTAGCGCCCCCCAGCCAATATCGCTGTAATACTCTCTGCGATAGACGCCTCAAGCTCTTTAGACTCGGCGTTCAGAACCTCCAGTTCCTCGGCAAGCTCCTCTAAACGCTCCGTGAAGTCGATATCCTCGGCCTCTCTAGTTGCCGCTCCCACATACCGTCCAGGGTTCAGCGACCAACCCTGAGACTCGATAAGCTCGCGAGAAGCAACCTTGCACAGCCCAGGGACATCCATATAACCATCGCCCAGCCCTCTCTCAGCCAGCAACTCGGCACTACCTTGCCCCAGTTCGGGCGCTTGCCCACGGTACAGCCGCACGATGTTGGCAAGGAGCTCAATCTGCTCAGGTAGCCAGTCGCGATGTGCCCGGTCGATCTGCCGGTAGATGTGGCGAGCGTCGATAAACAGAACCTTGTCTGCTCGCTCCGCATCACCTTCTTTCGCCCGGTCGAAGAACCACAGCGTGCAAGGCAGAGTCACGGTGTAGAAGAAGTTCGAGCCGACCGACACGATCACATCGACTGCACCACTCTCAATCAGCTTCTGCCGGATCACCTGCTCGCTGCCTCGGGCATCACCTGCCGAGTTCGCCATAACGAAACCAGCACGACCGTTCTTGTTCAGCGATGCGTAGAAGAGCTGGATCCAGAGATAGTTGGCGTTATCGGTCTTCGGAACACCGAACGGGAAGCGCAGGTCGCCTTCAAGACGCTCCTTATCGACCCCAGATACGTTGAACGGCGGATTAGCCATAACAAAGTCGAAGCGACCACCGTCACGGGTAACGGCCTCATGCGGGTCTTCATAGTAGGTGTTGGCAATACGCACATCACCCGACAGGCCATGCACAGCCAGGTTCATCTTGTTGAGATTGACCGTGACCTGTTCTTTCTCGGTGCCGAAGATGGAGATTTCTTCCATCGCCGTCTTGTGGTGGCGTTTAACGAAGTCAGCCGACTGGGCGAACATACCGCCGGAACCACAAGCCGGGTCGAAGATCCGCCCGTGGAACGGCTCGATGATCTCGACGATCAGCTTCACGATGGACTCGGGGGTGTAGAAGACCCCGCCTTTCTGGCCTTCCTTCAGCGCGAAGTTGCCCAGGAAGTACTCATAGACCTTACCGAAAGCATCCCCAGTGAGATCCACCGGGCCAAGCAGCTTGATCAGCTCCAGCAGTACCTTGTTGCCAAGCTGGACGTAGTTGCGAGGCAGAGCGCCTTTGAGGTCGACGTTCTCTTCCTCAACAGCTTTCATGGCTTCGTTGATCGCAAGCCCGATGACATCGCCCTCAGTGAGGGTCTGCAGATAGGAGAAACGGGCCTTCTCTGGCAGGAAGATCACGCCCTCGGCCAGATAGTCATCTTTGCTGACCTTGCGGCGACCACCAGAGCCAATCGGCCCCAGCTTCTCTTCGGCAGCGGCATACATCTTCTCGGCATATCGCAGGAAGATCAGCCCCAGGACAGGCACCGAGAACTCACCCGGCCTCAGCCCTGTGTTGGCCCATAGTTGGTCAGCTACAGCCCACAAACGCTTTTCTACATCTCCAGTGACCAAGGCACATCTCCACGCAGTAATACAAAAATGCCGACGAGCTTACTACAGACGGGAGCAGATCAAACGTATGGCTATAACCTGTGTTGAGCAAACTGTCATCAAGCGCTCTACCGGTGGGCGGCAGCAAGGGTTTTGCTCCTCTGATAAATCTGCAAGATCACAGCACGTTCGACGACGATCAATTAACACACAGTTATGGATAGGAGAACGCGCAACCTAGCACGTTCAATCCTCGACCACGACGCTCGATCATCCGCGCTGGCAAACCGCCGAGAGACTGATCGAACCGGGAAAGGCGGCAGCCCATCGAGGCCACTGTCGAGTACCTACTGCTACTTTGAGCTTCAGGCGTACAGCCCCTCTCACTGCCCCGAAAGATCGGTCAGCAGTCACGGGTGATGACGAACCTGACATAGCTGACTAAGAGGTGATGGCACTTAGTCGAGGCTGGCTACCTGCGATGACTCGCGGGGTGTAGCGGTGGATGGCGAAGCCACTCTATGAGTGTCTTTAAGCTGTTCAGTATCCATGGTTATTACTATTCATAAATCAATGAAGAACGAAGCCATGAGACAGCATCAAGTCTGTCTTGCGGAGACACTGACAGGTGCTCTTCAAGCTGTACCGCAAGTTGCTCTTGATGCCTCCCCAACACTGCTGACACAGGATCGATGATCACCGATGACGATGTTGTCAGTGACCATCCCCGTCAGTGGTTGTCAGGAAGCCCAAGCCTCTCTGCCAGTCCACCTCCTGCTCATCTTCATGTACCTCCAGATGACTCCGCCCAGGAGTTTTCCCATTCGCCTATGCCATACATCAGCCCTGGCCTCAGCACAGTAGCGACCTAGGCAACCACTGCTGCCCAGGCTTTGGCCCATGGATGGCACTCAGGCACCGGGGAACTCCTGGGCAAGTCACCCGCATCAACCCTGCATCCCTTGCAGATCCCCCACAAACCCAGCCCGTTTTGTCCAGCCGTCCGAGCCGTCCATGTTTCCCTTGGTGTGGGGAGCTGGTGGCATGGATGGAAGGGACTCTGACGGCTGAACAAAAAGGAAACGCACCATGAAAAGCAAACGCACTGGTAAGACCTTCAACTACACCCCGGCTGACTGTCCGAAGCACGTCATGCAGACTCTTGGCTTCGCCGACGAACAGGCCGAGAGGATGATCCAGGTTCGCCGGATACTCCCATTCGTCGAGAGCAGAACAGAGCCGTGTATTGATGCTCGAAGGCTCTGGGAGAAAATAGGCAGACCCGAAGCCCGTTTCGACAAATGGGTCTCTCGCGGCGCAGCAAGAATAATGGACGAGTTCGGGCATTATTCGGAGGTGGTAAAGAAGAGCACGCCATCATCGCGAAAGCCCCGCACCGACTACATTCTCAGCCGTAACTGCGCGGCGCATTTGGCCATGAGCACACAAACCCCAGAAGGGAGCGAGGTGCGGCACTACTTCCTCGACATGGAAGAGCTGGCCTTCAAGCTCATCCGCTATACCCCGATCAGGGGCTCCATGCTCACAAGCATCGACAATCAGGTCGCTCATCAGGCGTTCGTCATTGCTGGCGAAAAGGCGAAGTCTGGAGAGCTGTCCAAAAGCCTTGTCAGTCAAAAAGCGATGGAAATGCGAGCAAGCCTGATGTCGCTCGTATGCCGAGTGATGACCGGGCTGTCTGCCAGCGAATGGAGAGTCTCAATTGGCCGCCCCATTAGGGATTCGCTTAGTGCCGAAGACCTCAATCAGTACAGCCGAGCCTATGACTCCGCCCTGACCATGCTAATTGGCGGCATGACTCTGTCACAGATCGAAGCCGTGCTGAACCTGCCTTACGGAAACAGCATCGACCCGAGCGACTACATCAAGACCCAAGCGGAGTTAGCCTGATGCGTCTACCTGAACTGATCTTCCTGGGCGCTCTGCTGCTCTGGCCTTTGGTTCCCCTAGCATACTTGCTCTGCATCGTCTGGCAGACCGACTTCAAGTTGGTTGCTCGATCCAAACAGAGATCAACAGAAGGGGCTCGATCATGAAAAAGATCGCCAACGAAGTGAGGATGGCTAGAAGGCGGAGTACTTCAGGCTCGGCTACGACTGCCGAAGGCACTGTTCAACATCCGATGCTGAGCGAGATCCTGATTGCAGACAAGCGCAGATGGAAAGCGGCCCAACAAATGAGTCTTCCCGTGCTCCGACTGAAGCCTACAAACAGCGACTGACAGAGCCCCCATCACCCTTCGCCTGGCCAGCCAGGAGGCCGATCTATCGGCTTGGTGCTGGGGGTTATTTTTTACCGTGCCGCCTTGGAGAACGACGACAGTCGAACCGGGTTCATCACCGCCTCGGTCAGGGAGACGGCCAGTTGCTGCCCCTTCTCGGTCAACTGCACGATCTTCCTGCGGCGCTCCATCGGATCTGGCGTTGCCACTATCAGTCCGAGCCCTGGTTTTTCGAGACGATGCCACTCCGACAAGGCCGAGACATTCCTTGAGCAGGACGCTTGGCTCATCCCGAGATTCGTCTGCAGATCCGTCATCGTGCAGCCTGGGTAGATCGCCGAATAGAGAAACAATGCAGCACTTTGTGAAGGCATCTCAGGATCAACGCCACGGAACTCCTCAATCGCTTTGAAAAGCTGGACAAGGGCATACCGATCATAAGCCAGAGCGTGTTTGCTGAATGTGGTTTCCATGTGCGTCACGCTCCGTCCTTACCTAGATAGAAGCCAGAGCTATTCCAGGCCAACTCAAAGCACCTTGGAACTCGGACATACACGTCGCCGATGAATAAGCAAAAACGTGCCTTGCCAATAGAGACGCTGAAGCCAAATTGATTGCCGGTCATTGGCCGAAACCTCCGATTCATTTGTCGTGTTCGCTACAGATAGCAGACCGTATCGGGGCGCTTCAACGTTTCCACTTTCGCGTCATTTTCAATGCAGAATCAAATGCATAACCCAATAGTTGGCAGCGCCACTCAGTATCAGGGCTACAGCGGCATCGCGCCCCAATCGGCCAGTCCAGCTAACCGCACACGCATAGTTCGCCTCTCTGTCTTGCCTCCCGACGAGGCCCGCATGATCCAGCTCCACAAGATCCTCAAGTCCTTCTCGAAGACCATCGACCAGCTCGAACAACTGACCGCCACCAACAACATCGAGGTCAGCCGCAATACCGAGCAGATCGACCGACTGCAAGAGAAGAACCTGCTGCTGATCGCAGAAGCCCAGGCTGCCAAGGAGACCGCCGAGAACCTGAAAGCCCTGGTCAGCCCAGCCCTCTGACCTTTTTCCACGATCACGGAAAAACCCTCACTACCAGCGAACACCCATAGCCCGCCTCTGAGCGGGCTTCGTCTTTTCTGGAGGACAGAACATGAGCAACGTGAGCATCTACAAGTTCGAGGACACCACCGAGATCCGTGTGGTTGAGATCGAAGGCAACCCCTGGTTCGTGGCGAAGGATGCGCTGGCCGGGATGGGATACCCGCAGACATCCCACGCCAACATCCTCAAGAAGCTGGCCGATGATGAAGTCATTCTGAAACAGATTCAGAAAGGGGTGCGTTCCGTCAGCCTTATCTCCGAGTCCGGTCTGTACAAGCTGGTCATGCGCTCGGACAAACCCGAGGCCCAGCGCTTCCAAGACTGGGTAACCCGCGACGTTCTCCCGGCCATCCGCAAGGACGGCGCCTACATCATGGGCGAGGAGAAGGTAGCGACCGGCGAGATGGACGAGGACGCCTTCGTCTTGAAGGCCATCGAGATTCTCCAGCGGAAGATCGACCGGCTGTCCAGCGAGAACAAGCAGCTCACCACCGAGCGCGACGGACTGTCGTCTGTGGTTGGTCAGCGCTCATCCGCCGGAATGACCGACTAGCTTCCGATGGCGTCGCCGCACATAGGAACGCAGCCACTGATACCGGCCAACCCGGAGTCATGTAGTCACTGCAGCCACTCGACAGCATCGAAGTCGACGGACTCTATAACCGGAGCCAACACCTCTGGTCTGAAATCCTTCCCGTACCGACTGAAAGTAATCCCACCGCTCTGGTGTCCAAGAATGCCGCCAACCAGCGACTCGATTATCCCTTTCTGCTTCAGATGATCTGCTAGCGTATGGCGGAAGCTGTGGAAGTCCTTACGCTCGCTCCCCTCGCGGAAGCCCAACTGATCACGCACCCGAGCGAACCACTTGGAGGGAGCTGCAGCGTAGCCGTGAGACTTGTGCGTGCTCAGCTCCGCAAAGACGCGCTGATGCCCAGCCTCTCGCTGCGCGCGAACGAACTCAAGGAACCCCAGCGCTTTCAACTTCGAGTGTATCGGCACGATCCTTTCCGAGGTGACGGTTTTCAGCTTCTGATCTGGCCTTGTCGCACGGATATGAAGACAGTCGATGCCGTTGATAACGACCACGTCATCCAGATATAGCTGGCATAGCTCATTGAGCCTTGCCCCCGTGTAAAGACCGAGAAGTGGCAGCCAGTACTTGTGTGGCTGAGCCGACTTCGCTGATGCGTAAACCTGCTTCGAGAACAGAAGACGCAGATCGTCCTCAGTAAAGATGCTGCGCTCCTCGCTGACCTTGCCTCGCTGCCTGACACGAAGGCCATCGAACGGATTGCGCTCGCAGTATCCCTCGCGAATCGCGTAAGAGAAAAACGTAGTCAGGTTTTTAACGTAATTGTTAAACGTGGTAAGGCTGATCGTGGTGGACGCATTCTCGATGATTTGCTCCAACGACTGCCCCTCGGGCAACTGGTAGATGCGAGGCGGCAGCTTAAGTGCTGTCTCTCGATATTTACGGGCGTCCTGTCGAGTGATCAGGTCGACGGGAAGATCACCAACGATACGGATCATCATCTCTGCTACTGATCGTTTATCAGCAATCGTCTTTGCAGCGATCCCTTCCTGCCGTTGGTGCTCCAGGCATTCGTGAACCACCTTGGAGAAGCGAGGAGCGTTGCTAGGAAGATCCCCCAAGAACCCCTTGTTCAGCGCCGGGCTTACTCGTGAAGAAGCTATGCGGGCCTTCAGCGAGGTCTTGCCGCTGCCTTTCACGGGCACTGGAGAAGTAGACGCGGCACTGTCCGCCAAATGAACTAATTGCTGCTGACGGAGCCAAGCCGCCCAACTAGCAACTCGCTTGCCGCCCGCCTCCCAAGCACCACGCAAGGAATCGAGGCTAGGCCTAATCCCCTGGAAAGCTTGGGTATAGAGCTTCTGGACCTGCAAGAGCAACTCACGGCCACGGATCAACGCTTCGCGCTTGCAGCGAGTCTGCAAAGAACGACGTATTTCGCCACAGGGAAATAATGGACGGAGGACTGACGGCACTACGACTCTGAAATAGAAGATCGAGTGTCGGGACAACCAGAGGTAAGAAGGTACGGAAGACACGGTGGATCACCCTTTGGATCACTGGCGTGATCAGAGCGAAAAACCGTTAGAAATCAAGAAGTTGGAACTAAGGTGGTGCCCCCACCAGCCACACCCCGGCACACAGTGTTCCCGCTGTGGCTGCTTCCTTCCGGATCTGACCAGGTTCACGGGTAACCGTTGCGGAGGGACCGATAGGGTCACCATAACAACATTCGCCTAGCAGCGAACGGCGCCATTGTACCTGTCTGAGGAAAAGTTACAACCGCCTATTCAAGAATAAAAAAATGAACAGGCTCAGGCACTTGGATTGCGCAAGCGCTGCCAGACAGCCCGAGCCTGCGAACAGGGAGCGTGCCTGAAGCCGCGCGCTGCGCAAGGCACAACCTTGCGCAGCGTCCGGGCGACGGCCGGGGTTTCAGATCGACGCCTTCACACGCTGATGCCCTGCCGGGCCAGAAACGCAACAAATGCCTCTTCGTCCAGCACCTTGAGCCCCAATTCGTTGGCCTTGACCAACTTGGATCCCGCACCCGGCCCCGCGACCACGCAGTGGGTCTTGCCGGACACCGAACCCGACACCTTGGCACCAAGGCTTTCCAGCTTGTCCTTGGCCACATCGCGACTCATCAGCTCCAGCGAACCCGTCAAGACCCAGGTCTGCCCTGCCAGGGGCAAGCCTTCCACGGTTTTTTTCTCGCTCTGCCAGTGCATGCCGAAATCGCGCAGTTGCGCCTCAATCGCCAGCGCCTGGCGGGCATTCTCAGGCTGGTCAAAAAACGCGCGCACCGCCTTGGCCTGCTTCTCCGGCAGCGCCTGACGCATGTCCAGCCAGTCAGCGTCGATCACGCCTTGCAGCGAACCAAACTTGTCCGCCAGCTTTTGCGCGCCGCCCGGCCCTACAAACGGGATATGCAGCTTGTCGATCAAGCCACCCAACGTCGCACTCGCGGCAAACTCAGCCCCCAGATCGCCCTGATCCTGCAACTCAAGCCCTCGCTCCAGCAACTGGCGGATCACCTGCCGGTTGTGTTCATCGCTGAAGAAGCTGTGAATCTCGTGGGCGACCTCCAGCCCCACATCCGGCAAGTACGTGAGTACCTGGGGCAACGCCTGCTGGACGCGCTCCAGCGAAGCCAGCGAGCGCGCCAGCACTTTGGCCGTTTCCTCGCCCACGTCCGGAATGCCCAGCGCATAGATAAAGCGGGCCAGTGTCGGACGTTTACTGTCAGCGATGGCGGCCAACAGGTTTTTGGTCGACAACTCGGCAAAGCCGTCCAGCTCGACAATCTGATCGAAACTCAAAATGTACAGATCAGCCGGTGAACGCACCAAGCCTTCGTCCACCAACTGCTCAACGCTTTTTTCACCCAACCCTTCAATATCCATCGCCCGGCGCGAAACGAAGTGAATGATCGCCTGCTTAAGCTGCGCCCCGCAGGCCAGACGGCCCACGCAACGGTAGACCGCGCCCTCACTGACTGTTTCGCGGCCTTTGCTGCGTTTGATCAGCTGTGTGCGCTCGACATGCGAACCGCACACCGGGCAGTTTTCAGGAATGTGCACCGGCCGTGCAGAGTCCGGCCGGCGGTCCAGCACCACCTGCACCACCTGCGGGATCACATCGCCTGCACGGCGAATGATGACGGTATCGCCGATCATCAACCCCAGACGCGCCACTTCATCCATGTTGTGCAACGTTGCATTGGACACTGTCACGCCAGCCACCTTCACCGGCTTCAAACGTGCCACCGGGGTGACGGCGCCGGTTCGGCCTACCTGAAACTCCACATCCAGCAGCTCGGTCAGTTCCTCCATCGCCGGAAACTTATGGGCGATGGCCCAACGCGGTTCGCGGGCACGGAAACCAAGCTCACGCTGCGAGGCCAGGTTGTTGACCTTGAACACCACGCCATCGATTTCATAGGGCAACGACGCGCGACGCTCACCGATGTCGCGGTAATACTCCAGACACTCGGCAATGCCCTTGGCCAGCTTCAGCTCATGACTGATAGGCATACCCCACTTTTGCAGTTGCTTAAGATTGCCGATGTGCGTGTCAGCAAACTCTTCAGACACCTGCCCCAAACCGTAACAGCAGAATTCCAACGGACGGCTGGCAGTGATTTTCGAGTCCAGCTGCCGCAGGCTGCCCGCCGCCGCATTGCGCGGGTTAGCGAACGTTTTGCCGCCCGCCGCCATCTGGGCTTCGTTCAGGCGCTCAAACCCGGCCTTGGACATGAAGACTTCGCCGCGCACCTCTAACACTGCAGGCCAGCCACTGCCCTGCAGCTTGAGCGGAATGTTGCGCACGGTACGCACGTTGATACTGATGTCTTCACCCGTGGTCCCATCCCCCCGCGTGGCACCGCGCACCAGATGCCCGTCCTGATACAACAGACTTACCGCCAGACCGTCCAGCTTGGGCTCGCAGCTGTATTCGACCTCGGCACCGGCGCCGAACAAGTCACCGGCCGGCAAGTCCAGCCCTTCATTGACCCGGCGGTCGAACTCGCGCATGTCCGCTTCATCGAAGGCGTTGCCCAGGCTCAGCATCGGCACTTCATGCCGGACCTGAGTGAAGGCTGACAACGCAGCGCTGCCCACCCGTTGCGTCGGGGAGTCAGGCGTGACCCACTCTGGATGCTGGGCCTCCAGCGCTTTGAGCTCATTGAACAGACGATCGTATTCGGCGTCCGGGATGCTCGGCTCGTCGAGCACGTGGTAGCGATAGTTGTGCTGTTCCAGTTCAGCGCGCAGCGCTAGGATTCGGTCATGGGCGGCGGTCATGGGGGTGTTCTCACAATGCAAAAGAGCAGCCGAGGCTGCTCTTGAGTTAATTCATTCGCGTTTGCGTGGGAGCAAACAGGTTGACTCCCACTGCGCTTAGCGTTTTTGTGTCAATGCGCGACGTTCAAATTCAACGATGCGCTGGCGGTAATGCTCAATGGTTTGCGCCGTCAACACACTGCGCTGGTCATCCTTGAGCTCGCCGTTCAGTTCCTGCGACAGCTTGCGTGCCGCTGCCACCATCACATCAAACGCCTGCTTGGGATGGCGCGGCCCCGGCAGCCCCAGGAAAAAACTCACCGCAGGCGTACTGAAGAGATCGATATCGTCCAGATCGAATACACCCGGCTTAACAGCGTTGGCCATCGAGAACAGCACTTCACCATTACCGGCCATGCTTTCGTGGCGGTGGAAGATGTCCATCTCGCCAAAGCGCAGACCGCTTTCCAGAATATTCTGCAACAGGGCCGGCCCCTTGAAGCCAGCCGGGTCACGACTGATGACGCTAATGACCAGTACTTCCTCTGCGGCTTGCGGCGGCTCTTTCTCTTCTGCAACTGCCGACACCGACGGGCTTGCCGTGGCACGACCGCGAGAAGGCTTGGATTCTGCCGGGAAGTCATCACGGGCGGCGCTGAGGCTCGGGCCGTCGTCTTCCAGGTCCAGATTGAGGTTCAAGTCGCCCTGGCTTGGCTCGCTACCGCGTTTGCCGCGCTTGGCACCTTTCTCACGCGGCGGCATGCTCACTGATGGCAGGTCATGCTCATCGAGCTGCGGCTCCTTGTGATGCGGGGTGTCCAGCACTCGCGGAGGCCCCAGCAGCTCGGCGCTGGTCTCCTCCTCGTCGGGCAAGTTGGAAAAGCTGCGATCAAGACGAAACTTGAGCTTGCCTTTGCCACCGCGCATCCGGCGCCAGCCATCGAAAAGAATACCGGCGATGACCACTATGCCGATGACGATCAGCCACTCGCGCAGACCGATTTCCATGTAATCCCGTGCCCCTAAAAAATGATTCTATGAAGAAGAGCCTAAAGCCCTTTAAAACGTGGCGCCAACTCTATGTTCTGAATGGCGTTTTACCCACGTATAAAAAAATTAGACGCTAAATTAGCACGACCAAAGATAACTTTACACCGTCTGTCGCATTGGGCTATGCCGAAGCCCTACAAGCATGCAATCCAAATCGGTCAGCTCTTTGGGAAATATCCTACACAAAGATTTTTTTGACCCTCTTTGCTTATAGCTCAAGCATCCACCATTGCCATGGCCTCCTCGACATCCACAGCCACCAGACGCGAACAACCGGGCTCGTGCATCGTCACCCCCATCAACTGATCGGCCATTTCCATGGCGATTTTGTTGTGGGTGATGTAGATGAACTGCACCGTCTGAGACATCTCTTTAACCAGACGGGCATAACGCCCTACGTTCGCATCATCAAGCGGCGCATCCACTTCATCGAGCATGCAAAACGGTGCCGGGTTCAACTTGAAGATGGCAAAAACCAGCGCCAACGCGGTCAATGCCTTCTCACCACCCGATAACAAATGGATGGTGCTGTTCTTCTTGCCTGGCGGCCGCGCCATGATCGTTACCCCTGTATCGAGTAAATCTTCGCCCGTCAGTTCCAAGTAAGCGCTGCCACCACCGAAAACTTTTGGGAAAAGTGCCTGTAATCCACCATTTATCTGATCAAAGGTGTCTTTGAAGCGGCTGCGGGTTTCTTTGTCGATCTTGCGAATGACGTTTTCCAGCGTTTCAAGTGCTTCCACCAAATCCGCATCCTGGGCATCCAGATAGCGTTTGCGTTCGGACTGCTGCTGGTACTCGTCGATGGCCGCAAGGTTGATCGCGCCCAAACGCTGAATACGCGCGGCAATACGTTCCAGCTCTTCTTCGGCCTGCTGCTCGTTTAACGCATTGCTCAAGGTGGCCAGCACTCCGTGCAAGTCATAACCATCAGCCAGCAATTGATCTTGTAACGCGGTGCGTCGCACGGTCAGCGCTTGCCATTCCATGCGCTGCTGTTCGAGCTGGCCGCGAATCAGTTGCGATTGCTGCTCGGCCTGATTACGCCGTTTTTCAGCTTCGCGCAATTCGCGATCGGCGTCTTCAAGGGCGGTTTGCGCGACTTTAAGCTCTTCGTCCACACTCAGGCGCTTGTCGAGCAACTCTTCGAGTTTCAGGCGCAGCTCTTCCAGAGGCGCCTCGCCCTCTTCGAGGTTAAGCGTGAGTTGCTCGCGTTTTTCAGCCAGACGCTCCGATTGCAACTCCAGACGTTCAAGGGCCTGCCGCGTGGAATCGTGCTGCGCCTTGAGCGACCCGAGCCGTACAGCCAATTGGTGGGCGTGGTCCTTGTGCTGGCGAGCGTCCTGACGCACCCGGTCAAGACGCTCACGCAAGCTGTCGCGCCGGGCCAATAACAGCTCACGCTGCTCGGTATCCGTGGCCATGGCGTCCAGCGCTTCCTGCAATTGCAGGCGCGCCTCACCGACCTGCTCATGCTCCAACGCGCGCTGCTCACCCAGCTCAGCCAACTCTTCATCCAGACGACGACGGCGCAGGGTCAATTGCTCGACCTTGGCTTTACTGGCCGAGAGCCTGGCCTTGATTTCACCCTGTTGACGCGCTTCATCCTGCAAGCGCCGACGCACTTGCTCGCGGGCGTCTTCTTGAGTCAGTTGCTGCTCGCGCAACTGCTGCAACTGCTCCTCAAGGGTTGCCAACGTGGCTTCGCGCGTATCGCGCTCATGCTCCAGACGCTGTATTTCCTGGCCACGGGCCAGCACCCCGCTTTCCGCTTCACTGGCACGGCGCACGCGCAAAAACGTACGCCCCACCCAAAAGCCATCGCGACTGATCAGGCTTTGCCCCTCAGCCAGCTGCGAGCGCAAGGCCAGTGCCTGCTCGAGGGTATCGACCGGGTTGACCTGACCCAGCCAGGGTGCGAGGTCGAACGCTGATTCAACCTTGTCGAGCAAACTGCCTGCTTGCGCGTGGCCGGGCGTGCCTGCGCTGAACAGGCGCAGATCGCCCTGGGTAAACCCCGCCAGATCAAGCGGTGCAAACTCGTCAACCAGCACCGCTTGCAGGTCGGCGCCCAAGACCGTTTCGACTGCCAGCTCCCAGCCCGGCTCAACGCGCAAGCCCTCAGCCAGACGCGGTTGCTGGCTGAGTTGATGCTCACGCAGCCACTCACCCGTGCCAGTGCCCGGATCGAGGGCAGCCTGCTGCAGCGCCTCCAGCGATGCCAAACGGCCATTAAGCCGCTGCAAGTCGCCCTGCGCCTGCTGCTGATTGTGGGTAGCTTGCTGCAAGTCGTGACGCACCTGCTCCAGACGCTCCACAAGCTGTTCTTCAGTGCCTTGCAGTTCTTCGTGGGTGAGTTCGCTGGTGGCCAGCAATTCGCTCAGCTCGAGAATGGCCGCGTCTTCAGGGTCGGCCGCCAGCAAGGTGCGCTCTTCAGCCAGACGACGCTGGCGCTCTGCAACGCGCTCCATGCTGGTTTCCAGTTGCTGAATACGCGCTTGCAACACTTCGGATTGACGCTGCGGCTCGGCACTGCGCAAGTTGAACGCATCCCACTGCTCTTGCCAGGCCTGCATGGTGACTTCAGATTCCTCGAGCGCCGCACCCGCTTCTTCGGCGGCGGCGCTGGTGAGCGCCTGCTCGGGCTCAAGCATCGCCAGTTCTTCACCCAGCGTGGCAAGCAGCGTACGGTCGTGACCCAAGTGCGATTCGGTTTCAAGACGCGAACGTTCAGCTTCACGCAGGTCGTCCTGCAATTGGCGCAACCGTTGCTGGCCGTGTTGAATGCTTTGTTCGACGCGGGCAATGTCGCCCCCCACGGAGTAGAAACGGCCCTGCACCAGATTGAAGCGCTCTGACAGATCATGGTGCCCGTCGCGCAGACGCTCGATGCTCGCATCAGCATTACGCTGCTCGGCCACCAGGGCTTCGAAGCTAACCTCCTGATTACCGATGACCGCTTCGCGCTGGCCGACCTGTTCGTTCAGGGCCTGCCAACGCAGCGCCGACAGTTGCGCTTTGAGCTGACGCTCCTCGGCTTTGTATTCTTGGTACTTCTCCGCCGCCTGGGCCTGACGGTGCAGGCGCTCCAGCTGCCGCCCCAACTCTTCACGCAGGTCTGTCAGACGGGCGAGGTTTTCGTGGGTGCGGCGGATACGGTTTTCAGTCTCGCGGCGGCGCTCCTTGTACTTGGAGATACCCGCCGCTTCTTCGATAAAATTACGCAGGTCTTCGGGCTTGGACTCGATCAGTTTCGAGATCATGCCCTGCTCGATGATTGAGTAACTGCGCGGCCCCAGGCCCGTACCGAGGAAAATGTCGGTGATATCACGGCGCCGGCACTTGGTGCCATTGAGGTAATACGTGGTCTGGCTGTCGCGGGTCACTTTGCGCCGGATCGAAATCTCAGCGTAGGCCGCGTACTCGCCCAGCAGCGTACCGTCGGCGTTGTCGAACACCAGTTCGATACTGGCCTGACTCACGGGTTTGCGGCTGGTCGAGCCATTGAAGATGACATCGGTCATCGATTCGCCGCGCAAATTTTTGGCTGAGCTTTCGCCCATGACCCAGCGCACGGCGTCGATGATGTTCGATTTGCCGCAGCCATTGGGGCCGACCACTGCCGCCATATTGCTCGGAAAGTTAACCGTCGTCGGGTCGACGAACGATTTGAAACCGGCCAGCTTGATGCACTTGAGCCGCACGCTCAGGCAACCGTCAAGGCAGTCAGCACCAAATCGCAACTGCGCTGGGCGTAGCTGCCGAGTACCAGGCGGATCTTCGGCAGATCACGGGCCAGTACGGCGTCAAGCAGCTGCGCAAAGAGGGCCAGGAATTCACTCATCGCCGCCTTGCGTTGTTCCAGTGCCAGGTAATAGGCACGGCTCATGGCCGGATGCAGGTTCTCGACGGTTTCTTGCAGGTACGGGTTGTTGGCAAACGGATAGGCCGCGCGCATGACATTGAAGCTGTCTTCAACAAACGCGCTGATGTCCTGGCGCTCAAGGCTGGCGGTCAGGCGCTGCTGGATTTGCAGGAACGGCCCGAGATCGGCCTGAACCGCCCAGCGCTGCGCCACGGCATTGCCCAGCAGGATATACAGCTCGCTCATCAACGTGCACAGGCTCTGTACTTTATGTGCAGTGAGTTCGGTGACGTGCGCGCCGCGTCGCGGCAGGATGGCGATCAGGTGCCGACGCTCGAGGATCAGCAACGCTTCGCGCACAGAGCCTCGGCTGACATTGAGCGCCAGCGTCACCTTCTGTTCCTGAATGCGTTCCCCTGGCTGTAACTCGCCCCGAATGATCCGTTCGGCGAGGTGATGAGCGATTTGCTCGGCGAGGCTATCCGGCGCCTTGAACGTCATGTTTTACCTTCAAAATCTTTGATCAGTGCAGGCGGCGAAGTGTAACGCACTTGTCGGGCTCAAGCGGAGTGCCCACTGCGCTGAATTTGGCACGAAACCCGCAAATAAATGGGTAATCGCCGTCGCAGAACAACATTTTGCAGGCCTTCGCTCATTTTCTTGACCCGTGAGTCAGTTATGACTAAATTCAGCCCATCCCGCTCGATAACAATAATGATTTTGCGAGGCCTTCCGTGATCCAGTTCCTACTCAACCAGACGCTGCGTACCGAGCACGCGCTGGACCCGAACCTGACCGTGCTCAATTACCTGCGCGAGCATTTGCATAAACCCGGAACCAAGGAAGGCTGCGCCAGTGGCGACTGTGGCGCCTGCACGGTGGTCGTGGGCGAAATCCACACCGACCCGCAGGGCCAGCAACGCGTGCGTTATCGCAGTCTCAACGCATGCCTGACCTTCGTGTCGGCGCTGCACGGCAAGCAATTGATCTGCGTGGAAGACCTCAAGCATCAAGGCCAATTGCACAGCGTGCAAAGCGCCATGGTCGAGTGCCATGGCTCGCAGTGCGGGTTCTGCACCCCCGGAATTGTGATGTCCCTGTTTGCGCTGCAAAAGAACAGCACCCAACCCGACGCCTATCAGGCCCATGAAGCGCTGGCCGGTAATCTGTGCCGCTGCACCGGCTATCGGCCGATTCTGGCCGCCGCCGAACGCGCCTGCTCGGTGCAGAGCGGTGACCAATTTGATGCACGCGAGCAGGCGACCCTGGCCGCCCTCAACGCCATCGCCCCCCAGCAGACCGCCGAGCTTAATAGCGGCGATAAACGCTGCTTGCTGCCACTCACCCTCAGCGACCTGGCCGACTTGTATGAAGCCTGCCCGCAAGCACGGCTGCTGGCCGGCGGCACGGACCTGGCGCTGGAGGTCACGCAATTCCATCGCCCGCTGCCGGTGATGATCTACGTGGGCCACGTGGCCGACATGAAGCGCATTGAAATCATTGAGGACCGCATCGAGATCGGTGCAGCCGTCACCCTCACCGACGCCTCCTCCCTGCTCACCACGCAATACCCGGATTTCGGCGAGCTGCTACAGCGCTTTGCCTCATTGCAAATCCGCAATCAAGGCACGCTGGGCGGCAACATTGGCAACGCCTCCCCGATTGGCGACACACCGCCCCTGTTAATTGCTTTGGGGGCCAGCCTCGTGCTGCGCAAGGGCGGCACCTGCCGAAGCCTGCCACTTGAGGACTACTTTATTGATTACCGCGTGACCGCCCGGCAAGAGGGCGAATTCATCGAGAAAATCATTGTTCCTCGCGCCACCGCCGACCACACCTTTCGCGCATACAAAGTGTCGAAACGGCTGGACGACGACATCAGTGCCGTGTGCGCAGCCTTTAACCTGACCCTCGACAACGGAACAGTCACCGGCGCGCGGATCGCTTTCGGCGGCATGGCGGCTACACCAAAGCGCGCCCGCGCCTGCGAAACCGCGCTGATTGGCAACCGCTTTGACAACGCCAGCGTCGAGCGCGCCTGCCGGGCACTGGCCGAGGACTTCACGCCGCTGTCGGACTTTCGCGCCAGCAAGGAATACCGCTTGCTGACCGCGCAAAACCTGCTGCGCAAGTACTTCCTCGAACTGCAAACCCCAACCCTCGAAACGCGGGTGACAGCGTATGTCTAACCATCGCACCGTCGAGCTGTCCCAGGCCGAACTGACCGCCCTTTTCGCGCAGGACCTGAAAACCGGGGTAGGCCGCAGCGTCAAACATGACAGCGCCGAAAAGCATGTGTCCGGGGAAGCGCAATACATTGACGACCGACTGGAGTTTCCCAACCAGCTGCATCTTTACGCGCGCCTGTCTGATCGGGCGCACGCCAGGATCATCAGCATCGACACCGCGCCCTGCTACGCATTTGAAGGCGTGCGACTGGTCATCACCCATGAAGACATCCCCGGCCTGAAAGATATCGGCCCGCTGCTGCCCGGCGACCCATTGCTGGCCATCGACACTGTGGAGTTTGTTGGCCAGCCCGTGCTGGCTGTCGCTGCCCGCGACCTGGAGACCGCGCGCAACGCCGCGATGGCCGCCATCATCGAATACGAGGACCTGGAACCGGTACTCGATGTGGTGCAAGCCTTGCGCAGCCAACACTTTGTCCTCGCCAGCCACACCCATCAGCGCGGCGACTCGGCCATGGCGCTGGCCCACGCCAAACACCGGCTTAAAGGCACGCTGCATATCGGGGGACAGGAACACTTCTATCTGGAAACCCAGATCTCCTCGGTCATGCCCACTGAAGACGGCGGCATGATCGTGTACTGCTCAACCCAAAACCCCAGCGAAATCCAGAAACTGGTGGCACTCGTACTCGATGTTCCAATGAATAACATCATGGTCGACATGCGCCGCATGGGCGGCGGCTTTGGTGGAAAGGAAACGCAGGCCGCCAGCCCTGCCTGCCTGTGCGCCGTGGTCGCGCGCCTCACCGGGCAGCCGGCCAAAATGCGCCTGCCACGGGCTGAAGACATGCACATGACCGGCAAGCGCCACCCCTTTTACGTGGAATACGATGTAGGTTTCGACGCCAGCGGCCGGTTGCAAGGCATTCAACTGGACCTGGCGGGCAACTGCGGTTATTCACCCGATTTATCTGCCTCGATTGTCGACCGCGCCATGTTTCACGCCGACAACGCCTACTACCTGGGCGATGCCACCACCCATGGCCATCGTTGCAAAACCAACACCGCCTCCAATACCGCGTACCGGGGGTTCGGCGGCCCGCAAGGGATGGTGGCCATCGAGCAGGTCATGGACCACATCGCCCGCCATCTGGGGCTCGACCCGCTGGCCGTGCGCAAAGCCAACTACTACGGCAAGACCGAGCGCAACGTGACCCACTATTACCAGACCGTGGAGCACAACCTGCTGGAAGAAATGACCGCCGACCTTGAAGCCAGCAGCCAATACGCCGAGCGGCGCGAGGCAATCAGGGTGTTCAATGCCAACAGCCCGATCCTGAAAAAAGGCCTGGCACTGACACCGGTCAAGTTCGGGATTTCCTTTACTGCCAGCTTTCTCAATCAGGCAGGCGCGCTGATCCACATTTACACCGACGGCAGCATTCACCTGAACCATGGTGGCACCGAGATGGGTCAGGGGCTGAACACCAAGGTCGCGCAAGTGGTGGCCGAAGTCTTCCAGGTGGACATCAGCCGCGTACAGATCACTGCCACCAACACCGACAAAGTGCCTAACACCTCGCCCACGGCGGCATCCAGCGGAGCAGACCTCAATGGCAAGGCTGCGCAAAATGCGGCCGAAACCATCAAGCAACGGCTGATTGCCTTTGCGGCTGAAAAATATGCGGTCAGTGAACAGGCGGTGCAGTTCCACAACGGCCAGGTGCGCGCAGGCGACCTGCTGCTGAGTTTCGACACCTTGATCCAGCAGGCGTATTTCGGGCAGGTGTCTCTGTCGAGCACGGGCTACTACAAAACCCCGAAAATCTACTACGACCGTAGCCAGGCCCGGGGCCGACCGTTTTACTACTACGCCTTTGGCGCAGCCTGCGCCGAAGTGATCGTCGACACCCTGACCGGCGAATACAAAATGTTGCGCACCGACATCCTGCATGACGTCGGTGCCTCCCTTAACCCCGCCATCGACATCGGTCAGGTTGAAGGCGGCTACCTGCAAGGCGCTGGCTGGCTGACCATGGAAGAGCTGGTGTGGAACGCCAAAGGCAAGTTGATGACCAGCGGCCCCGCCAGCTACAAAATTCCCGCGGTCGCCGACATGCCGCTGGACCTGCGGGTAAAGCTGGTCGAAAACCGCAAAAACCCGGAAGACACCGTGTTCCATTCCAAGGCCGTGGGCGAGCCGCCGTTTATGCTCGGCATCGCCGCGTGGTGCGCGATCAAAGATGCCGTGGCGAGCTTGGCAGACTACCGCGTGCAACCCGCTATCGACGCACCCGCGACCCCCGAACGCGTACTGTGGGGCTGCGAGCAAATGCGCCAGCACGGTGAACGCCATGCATAACTGGATCAGCGCCCTTGCCGACCTGCAACGCCAGGGTGAACCCTGCGTGTTGGTTACGATCATTGAAGAACAGGGCTCAACGCCGCGTAATGCCGGGTCGAAAATGGTCATCAGCGCCGCGCAAGCCTTTGACACCATCGGCGGGGGCCATCTGGAATACAAAGCCATGCAGATCGCCCGCGACATGCTGGCCAACGGCAAGCAGGCGCCCGACCTACAACGCTTCAGCCTCGGCGCCAGCCTCGGGCAATGTTGCGGCGGCGTCGCCGTTCTGTTGTTTGAGCCGATGGGCCAGGTGCACGCGCAGATCGCGGTATTTGGCGCCGGTCATGTCGCCCGGGCGCTGGTGCCGCTGCTCGCCAGCCTGCCCTGCCGCATTCGCTGGATCGATGAACGCGAACAGGAATTTCCGGCGCTGATTCCGGCAGGTGTGCAAACAATCGTGACCGATGAGCCCGTGGATGAAATCAAAGCGCTACCCGCGGGTTGCTACTGCATCGTCATGACGCATAATCACGCACTGGATCTGGAACTCAGTGCAGCCTTACTCATGCGCAACGACTTTGTCTACTTCGGCTTGATTGGTTCTCGCACCAAACGCCTGAAGTTCGAGCATCGACTGCGCGACCGAGGCATCAGCGCCCCCCATTTGCAGCGCATGCGCTGCCCCATGGGGTTGAGCGAAGTCAAAGGCAAACTGCCAATTGAAATCGCCATCTCCATCGCCGGCGAAATTATCGCCACCTACAACGCCCACTTCGGTCAACCGGGTGCAAGCGTTGAACCCATTAAACGACTGCTGCCGTCCTCGCGACGCAGCCAGGCCACGAACTGAGAAACATGATGACTTGTAAAGCCTACCGCGCCGCCCTCCTGCACAGCATCGCCGACCCGGCGCAGGTCGGGATCGATGCCTCTTATGAATACTTCGAAGATGGCTTGCTGGTCGTTGAAAACGGTCAGATCAAAGCCGTAGGCAACGCCTGCGACCTGTTGCCGTCCTTAGCGTCTGACGTCGATGTGACCACTTACAGCGACGCGCTGATCACGCCGGGCTTCATTGATACACACATCCATTTCCCGCAGACCGGCATGATTGGCTCCTACGGCGAACAGCTCCTTGACTGGCTGAACACCTACACCTTCCCGTGTGAGAGCCAGTTTGCCGACAAAGACCATGCGCAAGAAGTCGCGCAGGTGTTCCTCAAGGAGTTGCTGCGCAACGGCACGACGACAGCGCTGGTATTTGGCAGCGTGCACCCGCAATCCGTCGACGCCCTGTTCGAAGCTGCACAGCGTCTGGACCTGCGTCTAATCGCGGGCAAAGTGATGATGGACCGCAATGCGCCGGACTATCTGACAGACACCGCAGAAACCGGCTACAGCGAGAGCAAGGCACTGATTGAGCGCTGGCATGGCAAGGGGCGTTTGCATTACGCCGTCACCCCGCGCTTCGCGCCCACCAGCACACCGGAACAACTCACGCTGGCTGGCAAGCTGTTGGGCGAATACCCGGACCTGTACTTGCACACGCATATCAGCGAGAACCTTCAGGAAATTGAGTGGGTGAAATCCCTGTTCCCTGAACGCAAAGGCTATCTGGATGTGTATGACCATTACCAACTGCTGGGCGAACGCTCGGTATTTGCCCATGGCGTGCACCTGTGTGATGACGAGTGTGCACGGTTGGCGGAAACCGGTTCGGCCGTGGCCTTTTGCCCGACGTCAAACCTGTTCCTCGGCAGCGGCCTGTTTAACCTGCCCATGGCTGAGAAGCACAACCTCAACGTAGGGCTGGGCACGGATGTAGGCGCCGGCACCAGTTTTTCGCTGCTCAATACCCTGAACGAAGCCTACAAAGTCATGCAACTGCAAGGGCTGCGCCTGAACCCGTTCAAGTCGTTGTATCTGGCTACATTGGGTGGCGCACGGGCACTGCGCCTGGAAGATCGCATTGGCACCCTGCAGCCGGGCACTGACGCGGATTTTGTCGTGCTGGACTACAACGCAACACCCTTGCTCAGCTATCGCCTGAAGCAATCGAAGAGCATCGCTGAAACCCTGTTCGTGCTGATGACACTGGGCGACGACCGCACCGTGCTGCAGACCTTCGCAGCGGGCAACAAGGTGCACCAACGCTGACAGACTCGCCCTGCGTCGTCACTGACGCGCAGGGCGACGTTGCAACTCATGGGTGTTTCAGGCATATCGAGGGCCCAGGGTTTACGGACGCTCTGGCCGTACTGCAACCTTGCGCCTGGACAGCGACTGTACGCCTCCCGTTACAACTTGGCCGAGGGGCGTGTCGGTTTGCCTTTGGTTTGCAGCAAATGTGAGAACACAGCGTGCAAATCGTCGGAGGCGCTTTCTTCGTCGAGGTTGAGCTTGCTGTCGATGTGATCCATGTGGTGCATCATCAGGCTCACGGCCAGCTCGCCATTACGCGCCTCAATCGCGTCGATCAGTTGCATGTGCTCGTCATAGGAGCAATGGGAACGGTTGCCGCTCTCATACTGCGCAATGATCAGCGAGGTCTGGGACACCAGGCTGCGTTGAAAGCTGATCAACGGTGCATTCTTTGCCGCTTCGGCCAGCTTGAGGTGAAACTCGCCCGACAGCCGAATCCCCGCCCCGCGGTCCCCGCGCGAGAAACTGTCGCGTTCGTCCTGGACCATCTTGCGCAAGTCAGCGAGGTCGTCGGCTGAGGCGTGCTCCACGGCCAGTTCAGTGATGGCTTTCTCGACCAGACGCCGGGCAAAAAACACCTGCCGCGCTTCGTCAATGCTGGGGCTGGCCACGACGGCACCTCGGTTAGGGCGCAACAACACCACGCCTTCATGGGCCAAACGCGACAGTGCACGGCGAATGATGGTGCGGCTCACCCCAAAAATTTCACCCAGCGCTTCTTCACTCAGCTTGGTCCCCGGCGCCAATCGCTGTTCGAGGATGGCCTCAAAAATATGCGCGTAGACAATATCGTCCTGAGTGCCGCTGCGACCGGCCTTGCCAGTGCGGGTGGATTTCTTGAGGGGCTGCAACTGTTCGTTCATGAGGTCTCGTGTGGGATAGCGGCGGCGTATGAGGGTTTACGTTAGTCCGTAAACGAGCGTCGCTGGTAATGAATTAATACTAAAAAACAGCGCGCATTGTACACAACCCAGATTGCCAGTACGACTGTACGGCTGTTTGCAGCCGCGGCTGTATTGCAATGAAGTGTAACCTTTGCGTTTAGGCTGGCGCCCTGCTCCACCCTTTTTAAAGAACAAGGAATACCGTTTGATGACTGACGCCACCCACACGCGCTTGCACCCCTTGGCAGACAGTTCCCCTTCAGCCGTGGTGGCTGGTTTCATCGCGATGATGACCGGCTACACCAGCACACTGGTCCTGATGTTTCAGGCGGGTCAGGCTGCGGGGCTGACCAATGGGCAAATTTCCTCATGGATCTGGGCCCTGTCGATCGGCATGGCGATTTGCAGTATTGGCCTTTCGTTGCGCTACCGGTCCCCGATCACGATTGCCTGGTCAACCCCCGGCGCTGCCTTGCTGATTACCAGCCTGGGGGGGGTCAGCTACCCCGAGGCGATTGGCGGGTACATCACGTGCGCAGTGCTGGTGATCATTTGCGGCGTGACCGGCAGCTTCGAGCGACTGGTCAAACGCATCCCGGCATCACTGGCCTCAGCCCTGCTGGCCGGGATCCTGTTCAAGATTTGCAGTGAACTCTTCGTCGCTGCCCAGCACCAAACCGGGCTGGTACTGGGCATGTTTCTTACCTACCTGATCGTCAAGCGGGTGTCCCCACGGTATGCGGTACTGGGCGCGTTATTGATCGGGACACTGATTTCAGGGCTGATGGGGTTGCTGGACTTCAACGGTTTTGCCCTTGAGGTGGCGGTGCCCGAATGGACCAGCCCCTCCTTTTCCCTCGCGGCCACCATCAGCATCGGCATCCCCCTGTTTGTAGTGGCCATGACCTCGCAAAACATGCCGGGGGTCGCGGTGTTGCGTGCAGACGGCTACACCGTGCCCGCTTCACCGTTGATCACCACCACCGGGGTGGCATCACTGCTACTGGCACCGTTTGGCTCCCACGGCATTAACCTGGCTGCCATCAGCGCCGCCATTTGCACCGGCCCGCACGCCCACGAAGATCCGAACAAGCGTTACACCGCTGCCGTCTGGTGCGGGATCTTCTACGGGATCGCGGGGATTTTCGGCGCAACGCTGGCCGGACTGTTCGCGGCCTTTCCGAAGGAGCTGGTGCTGTCGATTGCCGCGTTGGCGCTGTTCGGCTCAATCATGAACGGCCTGACCATTGCCATGAATGAGCCCAAGGAACGCGAAGCCGCGCTGGTCACCTTCATGGTCACCGCGTCGGGGATGACGCTGTTCTCGGTGGGCTCGGCTTTTTGGGGCATTGTGGCGGGCGTGCTGACCTTGATAATTCTGAGCTGGAAGGCGAAGTAACCAACGTCTGCAACCCTGTAGCCGCACTGTTGCGGCTACAGGCCCTGTGAGCATTCAGATCGCCATTGCCCCGCCATCAACTGCAAGGGCATGCCCCGTGGTGAACGCTGCGCCGTCAGAGCACAGATACAACACGGCACTGGCCACCTCTTCGACAGTGCCGATCCGCCCGACCGGGTGCACCGCTGCCGCATAGTCGGCCTTGCGCGGGTCGGTTTCATAGGCACGCCGAAACATATCGGTATCAATCACCGCCGGACACACCGCATTCACGCGGACTTTTTTCTTCGCATACTCAATCGCCGCCGATTTCGTCAGCCCGATGACCGCGTGCTTTGAGGCCGCATAAATACTCATCTTCGGCGCCGCCCCCAAACCGGCCACTGAAGCGGCATTGACGATGGCACCACCACCCTGCGCCACCATCAGTGGCAACTGATATTTCATGCACAGCCAGACGCCTTTAACATTGACCGCCATGATGGCGTCGAACTCGTCCAGCGTGCCATCGGCCAGGCGCCCATGCTCAATCTCGATCCCGGCATTATTGAAGGCATAATCCAGACGCCCGAAAGCACTGATCGTGTGCTCCATCAGTTGCTGGACATCTGCTTCCTGCGTAACGTCGCAACGCACAAAAACAGCTGCGCCCCCAGCCGTCAGAATCTGCTGGACTGTGGCTTGCCCGCCCGCCACATGCACGTCAGACACCACGACAGTCAGCCCTTGCGCGGCAAAGGCCAAGGCCGTGGCGCGCCCGATGCCTGCCCCGGCTCCGGTTACGATCGCCACGCGCCCCGCAAACGTCATGCTCATTGTTTTTATCCTCGTCAGTAGTTCGCTGCATCGTCAGTCTAGACAGTCATCTGTTTATTTATCCCAGTGATAAAACCCTGCCCAGCACCATCATCACGACTGATAAAACTCCATTCGTGAACACGCATTCACTTGATGTCCGCGCGCATAACGTCTATCAACACCCTTTGTCTTTTAAAGAGATCGCACCATGACCGATTTGACCAACCGCCAGTTTTTGCTCGCAAAACGCCCAGTCGGTGCAGCCACCCGTGACACCTTTACCTATCAGCAAGTGCCCGTGGGCCAGCCCGCCGAGGGGCAGGTTCTGGTTAAAAATGAATACCTGTCCCTCGACCCGGCCATGCGTGGCTGGATGAATGAAGGCAAGTCCTATATTCCACCGGTGGCCTTGGGCGAGGTCATGCGAGCGTTGGGCGTGGGTAAAGTGATCGCCTCCAGGCATCCCGACTTCAACGTGGGCGACTACGTGAATGGCGCACTTGGCGTGCAGGATTATTTCCTCGGGGCACCTCGCGGCTTCTACAAAGTCGATCCAACACGTGTCCCCCTGCCGGTGTATTTGTCCGCACTGGGCATGACCGGCATGACCGCCTATTTCGCCCTGCTGGAAGTGGGTGCGCCCAAAGCGGGCGACACCGTGGTCATCTCGGGCGCGGCAGGTGCAGTGGGTAGCATTGCCGGGCAAATCGCCAAGCTCAAAGGCTGCCGCGTGGTCGGGATTGCAGGGGGGAAAGAGAAATGCGCCTACCTGATCGATGAGCTGGGCTTTGACGGTGCCATTGATTACAAAAACGAAGACGTGATCGCTGGCCTTAAACGCGAATGCCCTAACGGTGTGGATGTGTATTTCGACAACGTGGGCGGCGACATACTCGATGCCGTGCTCAGTCGCCTGAACGTCAAGGCACGGGTGGTGATTTGCGGAGCCATCAGCCAGTACAACAACAAAGAGGCTGCAAAAGGCCCGGCCAATTACCTGTCATTGCTGGTTAATCGCGCACGCATGGAAGGTTTTGTGGTGATGGACTACGCCGATCGCTATGCAGCGGCCGCGCAAGAAATGGCGGGATGGCTGGCCAAGGGCCAAGTGAAAAGCAAAGAGGACATTGTCGAAGGGCTGGAGACGTTCCCGGAGACCCTGATGAAACTGTTCAACAGCGCAAACTTCGGCAAGTTGCTGCTGAAGGTCTAAACGCGCGCGTCGACAGACTTGAGCCGCCGAGGTGTCGATACGTCCTTTGCGAATGTATCGACACCTGCCACGCGGGTCAGCGATTACGCCAATTCTGCAACCACAGCGGCCAACGCCTTGGCAGGATCAGTTGCCTGGCTGATAGGGCGCCCGATTACCAGGTAATCCGACCCGGCTTCCAAGGCTTGACGCGGTGTCAGGATGCGACGCTGGTCATCCAGCGCACTGCCTGCAGGACGAATCCCCGGCGTCACCAACTGCAACGAAGGGTGCGCGGCTTTCAACGCCTGAGCTTCCAGCGCTGAACATACCAGACCGTCCATCCCGGCTTTTTGCGCCAGGGCCGCCAGACGCAGCACTTGCTCTTGTGGTTCGATATCCAGGCCGATACCTGCAAGGTCCTCACGCTCCATGCTGGTCAGCACGGTGACACCAATCAGCAAGGGTTGCGGCCCGGAGCGCTTGTCCAGCACCTCACGGCAGGCAGCCATCATCCGCATGCCGCCCGAGCAATGAACGTTGACCATCCACACCCCCATTTCGGCCGCAGCTTTAACGGCCATTGCCGTGGTGTTCGGGATGTCATGAAATTTCAGGTCCAGGAACACGTCAAAACCTTTGTCACGCAGGGTTACGACGATCTCCGAGGCACAACTGGTGAACAACTCTTTACCCACCTTCACGCGGCACAGCGTGGGGTCCAACTGATCAGCCAGTTTCAATGCGGCGTCACGCGTAGGGAAATCCAGGGCGACGATAATAGGAGTCTGGCAATCGGACATTAGCGGGTTCTCAGGCTGGTCGAAATCGGCGCGCATTGTAGCGGAACCAACCGCATACCGGCACCCGATGATCACAATTTCAGCATTTTAGTCAGCACGAAACATTAAAAGCCCGCCCCCGGATAAGCGGCCTACAATTGAACCACTGACGCCTGCGTGCACTCACAGCTACATAACACCACTCGCCGGGCACTGTGAGCCCGGTCGAACGACCATTCAAGGAGAATCTTATGCCGTGGTATGCCTGGTTAATTCTGATCGTTGCGATTGGTGCCATTGTTGGTGGCCTCATGACCCTGCGCGACACCGCCAATAAGGTTGAGCTGACGGACGAGCAACGCAAACGCGTGGCGGAACGCAACGCCGAGATGGACGCCAAGGAATCGAAAGACAATTAACTTTTCGATGGTCTGAAGCGAAGAGCCTTGCTTGCACATAGCCAAATGCCTACACGCCTTTGCATAAAAGCCCCACTGCGTTGCGCAGGGTCGCAGGCATATGATGGCTGTTTGAAATCAAGAGACAGCCGTCATGAGGTATTCCCAACACCATAAGGCCCAAACCCATCAGCGCATCATTGAGGAAGCGTCCATACGTTTCCGACGCGACGGTATAGGTGCGACGGGGTTGCAGCCTCTTATGAAAGCGTTGGGACTTACCCATGGCGGCTTCTATGCCCACTTCGCCTCCAAGGATGAACTGGTCGAAAAAGCGCTGCAGCACGCGGCGAACCAAGTAGAAGTACATTGTGCCGAACTGTTCGACAGTCCAGATGCGCTGCCAACCTTTATCGACACTTATCTGTCCGAATGGCACCTCGCCTCGCCCCATGAAGGCTGCCCTTTACCGACCATGTCCGTGGAGATGGCGCAAAACGGCAACCCCAGCCCCGTTACCGATAGCGTCATCAACGCTCGCCTGACTCAAATCCAGGCTGAACTTGAAGGTCCGGATACAGAAGATCGCAGCATTGTGTTATTTGCCGCGTTAGTGGGAGCCCTTGTGTTGTCCCGCGGTGCGGAAAACCAAGCCTTGAAAAAGAGAATTCTGGACGTTACACGCGCAGCGCTGAAGGGGTCAGCCATCACGGCTTGAATTGCTGAATACAAAAAGGCCAGTCAGTGACTGGCCTTTTGTCATACAACGTTATCGCTTAGTTAACCGCGACTTTGTCCCGATTCTTCTCATATATCGCCTTACCAATCCCTTTGACTTCCATCAGCTCATCCGCTGACGTGAAATCCCCATTCGCCTCACGGTAAGCCACGATCGCCCTGGCTTTAGCAGCGCCTACACCCGACAACTCGCGCTGCAGGGTCGCTTCGTCAGCCGTGTTCAAGTTGATTGTTACAACTTGGGCTTCAGGGGAGATGGTGGTTTCAGACACCACCGGAGCAGGCGATGTCGGTGCAGTGCTGGCAACACTCAACCCCGAAAAGCCCAACAACACAGCCATGACAAACGAGGGAACAAGGGTGATACGCATAATTGACACTCCAATACACCGTTAAATGGAAACAGCTTTCCTGAGCTGTATCCAAAACCTAGACGATGGCTTGTGAGTGTCAAAAATGTGTCAATTGCAGAGTATGTCCTAGGAGGGTTCCGAGCGACGCTGCTGGTAGATCCAGTCAACGATTTCACCCTCTGGCGCATAGCCGCTGACGGTATCGCGCAACAACTGACGAACACGGGTGTAGTCGTCGTTATCGACTGCGTCCAGCAAACTGGACAAACGTTTCTTCAACTCTTCCCACGACAACATGTCTTCGTTAGCACTCATGATCATCGGGTGCTGAGTCGCGACCACGTTGTCACCAATCAGCAACTCCTCGTAAAGCTTTTCACCGGGGCGCAGGCCGGTGAATTCAATCTCGATATCGCCATGCAGGTTTTTATCGGAACGGATGCTAAGGCCCGACAAATGAATCATTTTCTCGGCCAGTTCAACGATGCGTACCGGCTCGCCCATATCCAGCACAAACACATCACCGCCCTGCCCCATGGACCCTGCCTGAATGACCAACTGCGCGGCTTCGGGAATGGTCATGAAGTAACGGGTGATTTTCGGGTGTGTCACGGTCAACGGGCCGCCAGCTTTGATCTGCTTGTGAAACAACGGAATTACAGACCCCGAAGAACCCAGTACATTGCCGAAGCGCACCATCGTGAAGCGGGTTTTATTGACGTGAGAGACATTGGCCTTGTCCCCGAACAACACAGGAGCCACTTCCCGGCTTAACGCTTGCAAGGTCATTTCCGCCAGACGCTTGGTGCTGCCCATCACATTGGTTGGCCGTACGGCTTTATCGGTCGAGATCAACACAAAGTTAGCGACGCCAGCCTGCAACGCTGCCTGAGCCGTGTTTAACGTTCCGATGACATTGTTGAGCACACCTTCAGCGATATTGTGCTCAACCATCGGCACATGCTTATACGCAGCCGCGTGATAAACCGTATCCACACTCCAGGTCCGCATCACATCCAGCAACTTCGGCTGGTTGCGCACAGACCCCAGAATCGGCAACACCCTGACCGAAAGCGACTCTCGATTAACCCGCTGCTCAAGCTCCGACAAGATGCTGTAAAGGTTGAACTCACTGTGTTCGAACAACAGCAACGTGGTCGGACGCAAAGCCAGAATCTGACGGCAGAGCTCGGAACCGATGGAACCGCCCGCACCCGTAACCAGAACGCTCTGACCCTTGATGCAATGCTCAAGCAGTTCGCCTTGGGCTGGTACTGCGTCCCTGCCAAGCAAGTCAGCGATATCCACTTCCTGAATATCGTCAACCTTCACCCGGCCACTGGCCAAATCCATGAAGCCGGGAACACTGCGTACGTGCAGCGGGAACCCTTCAAGCAAGCCGAGAATCTCGCGGCGTCGTCCCCGGGAAGAAGACGGAATCGCCAACAGCAACTCTTGTGCGCCAGTGCGATCAATCATTTGCTGAATATTGTCGGGCTTAAACACCTGCAACCCTGAAATCACCCGATCGGCAATGCTCTCGTCATCATCGATGAACGCCACAGGCCGCATGACCCGCCCCATGCGCAGGGCCGCCACCAACTGATTACCGGCAGCACCGGCGCCATAAATGGCAACACGCGGCAGGCCGTCATCACGGCTGGTAAACGGCACATGCTGAGCGGCGGCAAACCAGTCACCAAGGAAATACTGACGCATGCCCAAGCGCAGGCCACCGAGCATGATCAGACTCAACCACCAGTAGTTGAAAATGATCGAGCGCGGGACAACGTTGTCGTGATTGCTGTACCAATACACGACAACCGCCAATATAAGAGAAGAAAGACTGACAGCTTTAATAATGGCGATGAGTGCGTCGTTACCGAAGTAACGCATGACCGCACGGTACATGCCGAAGCGGATGAATAAAGGGATGGCAATCAAAGGGGCGCAAATGAATAACCAGGTGTGAATCTTCACAGGGTTAATCATTTCGTCCATACCCAAACGCACGACAAATGCCAGCCACAGGGCAATCCAGACAAGAACTACGTCAGTGATGACCTGTAGTACTCGCTTTTCGCGCCGTGACAAACTCAGTAAATAGCTCCGTATCTTACCCATAACCCCTTTGTACACCTTTGCCGCTCCAAAAATAGCTGCAGAAGTCAACTCTGCTCACTTCAAACACACGTCATGGTCAAGCTAAAGCAGCGAAACTTCCTGAATAACATCAGTCAGCGTTTTGCAAGTCAATAGAATTTCTTGCTGTGTCAGGGTTGGGTGAACTAAAAACATCAAACTGGTCTCACCCAGTTCTTTTGCATGCGGTAGGCGCTCCACTGGCCGCCAGCCCGTATTGTCGAACGCTTTCTCAAGGTAGACCTCGGAACAGGATCCCGAGAAAACAGGCACACCACGCACTGAGATTTCGTTCAGAATCCGATCTCGGGACCATCCATCTTTCAAACGCTCAGGGCGCACAAAGACATAACACTTATAGGCTGCATGTTGAATCTCTGCAGGAACTTCAGGTACGCGCAAAGCAGATAGCGAGGAAGCTGTACTCCAAATTGCTTGCGCATTTTTTAATCGCGCTGCTTGCCATGCCACCATTCTGCCCAACTGAATACGGCCGATTACAGCTTGTACTTCAAGCATGCGCCAGTTCGTACCGAAAGTCTCATGCAACCAGCGAAACCCAGGAGCATGCTCACGCTCATATACAGCGTCCCAGCTCTTGCCATGGTCCTTGTAGGCCCACATATCGGCCCACAATTGATGATCATTGGTAGTCACCATGCCACCTTCACCACCAGTGGTCATGATCTTGTCCTGACAGAACGACCATGCGCCTATATGGCCAATAGAGCCTACAGGCCTACCTTTATACAGTGCACCGTGTGCTTGTGCGCAGTCCTCAATAACCTTTAAATCATGGGCATCAGCAAGCTCCATAATCGGATCCATATCACACGGCCAGCCAGCCAAATGTACGCAAATAATGGCTCGGGTACGGGCTGTCAATACTCGCTGAATACTTTCCAACGTAATATTTTGTGAACCCAGATCAACATCTGCGAATACAGGGACCGCTCCCGCATTAACGATACTGGACACAGAGGCCAAGAATGTACGGGAGGTAACGATCACCTCATCACCCGCTCCAACCTGCAGAGCTTTCAATGCCAAATCCAAAGCGACTGTGCCGTTAGCAAGCGCCACGGCGTACTCTGTGCCCGCCCAGGCCGCAAACTCTTTTTCAAAAGAACGCGTTTCTTGACCTGTCCAATAGTTGACCTTGTTGGACAGGATCACATCGCGGACGGCGTTGGCCTCTGCTTCAGTGAAGGAGGGCCATGGGGAAAATTTGGTATTTAGCACGCTTATGCATCCATGATTAGCTAAAGTATTAACCTGCGAAGCAGATCAAATTCAAATGTACGTAACAATGATCGACTATAGATCAATCAAAAAATAAGGGTTTTGCAGGAACCCCCACAACCGTTATGCCCGAAACCACATGATTAACAACTGCTGCACCTGCACCGACTTTAACCCGTGAGCCGATGCTAATAGCTTGCTTGACACATGCGCCTATTCCAATCCAAGTACAGCATCCTATATTTACCGCACCAGCTAATCTGGCTCCAGGGCTGATATGAACGCACTCACCCAGAAAACAATCGTGATCAACGCTGCAACCCGTATTAAGAATAGTTCCGTCTCCTATTACAGCGCCTGTATTTACTACTGCACCTGCAAAAGCCACGACCCCATGCCCGATACGCGCATTTGCACTAACTGTAGCTGCTGGATGTATTAGCGAAGTGAAGGCTGCACCAGCTACATTCAATTCGTTGATTTTAGATAGCCGAACATCGTTGTCTCCAATTGCTACTACGACACCGTGAAATTCATGTATATTTTTTAGCAAAGAATTGGTGTCACCGCTGACCGGCCACTTACCAATATTCTGTATATTTGGCCACATATCATCGAAAAATTCAATCGACTCCCAACCTAAACATTCTGCAGTATCTGACACAACTCGCGCGTGGCCCCCACCTCCTAAAATTGCTAGCTTCTTAATTTCCCGCCCCTGAAATTTTGGCATTGTAACTTCACCATCTGCACTAATACCTTCACGCACAATAACTTTCTTAACAGTGAGCGCAATAATTCTAAAATCCAACCAAAGCGTATGATTATCTATGTACCAGACATCATAATTAAATTTTTCCTCCCAGCTCAGGGCGTTGCGACCATTTACTTGTGCCCAGCCGGTAATACCAGGCCTGACTTCATGACGACGATTTTGAATATCATCATAAAGAGGTAAGTACTCCATAAGCAAGGGTCTTGGGCCGACAAGACTCATATCGCCTTTTAGAACGTTCCATAGACCTGGCAGCTCATCGATACTGCTAGATCGCAAAAATGAGCCAAATTTAGTCATACGCTCAGAATCCGGTAAAAAATTCCCCTCATTATCTTTAGAGTCTTTCATAGACCGAAACTTTATCATTCGAAACGGTTTAGCATTATAGCCTGGACGTATCTGGTGAAAAAAAATTGGAGAACCCAACTTCTTAAATATCATCCATGCAATCAAAAGCAAAATAGGCGAAAAGATAATTAAAATGGAAAAAGATACTATTATATCAAAGAGACGCTTCAACATTAACTAGACAACCTTCAGATAGTCAAGATAATTAGGGGCCCATACATTTAAAAATGCAAGAACGATTTTAAGGGTAAGAAATAACGAGTCATCAAAGCGAGAAATTAAAAAAATGGGCAAATGACAACAATATAGAAACAATACCGGAAGACATTCTAAGTATAAGTATGCAGCATCATGTAAATCATCTTATAATTTTACTACTCAAATAGTTAACCATTTCCCGCACAATATAAGATTGAGAAAAGTCTCTGTGCGCACGTGATGTTGCAGCCTTTGATAATCTATCGCGAAGAGCGACATCATTATAGAGTCGAATAATGGATTGGCTTAACTCCGGCACTGAACCTACTTCATGAAAAATTCCAGTGACATCTTTTTCAACTGCATCAGTCAATCCATATATTCTCGATGCTATGGCTGGTAGCCCTACTCCTGCCGCTTGTATAGTAGCAAGACTGAATCCTTCACGATGACTTGGTATGCAAAATACATCACTTGCAGCCATATATGCTTCCGGATTTTGAGTGTAGCCTACGCGATGAAATTTACCTTCATAACTTTTCATTAAGTTACGAAGTTTTGGATCAAGATTTTCCTCATCTGGACCCACAACAATCAAATGCCCATTAGGTATGTGACTAGATATTCGTTCAAACGCAGCTCCCAGCTCAATGATTCCTTTTACATGAGTGAGACGAGCCATGAATAAAAAAACTACATCCGTTTTAGGTATAGCCAACTGCCGTCGGATCTCAGATCTTGACTTCGCATCTGGCTTAAACCGTTCAACGTCTACTCCACTTATAGAACCCTTACCTAGAACGCTTATTTTCTGCTCATTCACAACCTTTTCAGAAAGTAAGAAATCTTTTTGAGAAGGACTATCGGCCAATAAATTTGTAGAACACATAGAAAGCAAGCGGTCTAAATTTTTTAAAAAAAATCTGACAATACCTTTTTTAGTAAACCAAACTTGTCCGGTAAAAATATGAATCCGCACAGGTACTTTAGCCATACGACTAGATAACATACCTAACAAACCAGATTTCGGCATTAACGACAGAACACAATCAAACTTCTGCTCACGAAAAAAAAGGTATAATTTCGACAATGCTATCAAATCATTAAAAAGAGAAACCTTTCTTTGGATTGGCAATGGCGTAAAGGTGATATTTTCATTAAGATTAAACCCTAAATCCTCAGCATTACCATTGGCCATTAATGTAATACTAAATTTTTTTGATAACTCAAGCACATGCTCCAACATGAATGCTCTCAGTGCGACTGGAACCGTTGCAACAATACAAATCTTTTGAAGATTAGACATATTAAATTACCGTGATTTAAGAAATACTCTTCACATTTTTGAAAATCATTCTTTCAACTATATCCGGTATTGGGTGTTCAAATTGAAAATCTAAAGTACGTTGCAAATGCACTGAGTTATATCCAGCACGCCTTGTTAATGCATCTACTCGTTGAGAAGTTAGCGGGAAAGGTATAAAGGAAGGCAAAATTTTGACTATGCCCCTAACCAAAAATTCAGGGACAACAAGTTTAGGTCTTGACACGCCATGAGCCTTAGCAATGCTGCTAATCAAATCCGACATAAGACAATCATTAGAAATAATAAACGTCTGCCCGATAGCGCGAGTACTCTTTGAACAAAGAACAAGCAAACGAACCACATCCTCAACATGGACATAGGTCGCTGTAAAGTTTTTAGAGCCAATATAAAAAAATAACTTCTTACGTACAATTTCGGTCATTTGATAAAATGATGAATTAGGCATACCATCACCAATCACAATTGAGGGACGAACAATAGTATAAGTAAAAAGTGGTTGAATTTGCGCTAGATTAACTACAAGCTCATCAGAAATAGTTTTTGTAATTTCATATATATTTTCTGGTTTAGGACTAAAAGTTTCATCAATAGCCACTGTAGATCTCAAATTATTTCTCTGAACCCCATAAGCTCCTGTACTACTTAACTGTACCCAATGAATAGGTTTACCAGTTCTTACTATTTCATCATGCACTACTCTAAGTAGATTTCTCGTACCGCTGACATGCAAGTCATACATTAGATCATCTCTTTTTACCTCGCCCGCACAGTGATAAATTACAGAAGCATTTTTGACGAAATCTGCAAGCCCAGACACATCATTAACTAAATCACCTGTTACAGTTCTAATATTCGAACGAGCGTTTATATTTTGACGGGGCAATCTCGTTACTGTTTCGCCACTTTCAATTAGATAATTCGTCAATACACTTCCAATAAAACCGCTACTTCCAGTAATAGCAATATTCACTATCCCACTCCAAAAAATATTATTCCGATAAGAACGAAACCTTCAAACAGGCTTGATATGATACGACTGCTTCTTATACTGGAAAACTATAAATGCGCAAATCATGATACTTATGTATGTATACATTCGCAACCTCATAGCAGTCCCTAAATTGTCATTACCCAATAGCCAAATTACAGAATAGAGGGTAGTAAAAACAATCATAAAGTTAACTAACGGATCAGCATATTTACGATTGATCACCAAATAAATCAGTGCAACTAAAAACGGGACAGACTCAAATAAAAATACAAATACAGCCATTAAGTTGGGAAAGTGCAGACCAAACAATTGATAGATTAAACTTAGAATAAAATCTGGAATAAACATAGCTACAGAATCAAAACGTATCCCTAAACTAGATCCACCTTCAACACTATCAAACAACTCTCTATAGGACATTAAAGAATCAAAAAAACCAAAAAAATAAATAATATTCAGCAAACATAGCAAAAATAATACTGAAGGAATTAATAAGATCCTTCTAAAATCAAAGAAAAGAAAAACACAGAATGAACATATAAATGAAAAACCTAGGTAACCTCTAAATAAATACATCCAGTAAGAACATATAAAAACAGCAATCACTAACAAAAATTTTCTTAGCTTTGATTTCGAGTTGATCATATAGCGCAACAACAAAACACCCAGCAAATACAAAAACAACATAAATACATCACGATATATATCAATTGAATAATAATACAAAGTAGGGTACGCACTCAAAATAAGTGCCAAGGTGAGCATTATTCTATTTTTAGTAGGGTACGTCTTTACACATGCTAAGCGACCAGATAGCAATGGAATAATAATAACACCAATGATCATCAAGAAGATACTTGTACTGAAACGTGAATACAATCCAATTTCATTTAGGCATCTCAGTAAATCAGGCCAAATACTAGAAGTTAATGAATCTACACCTTTTGCATAAGAATCATAAAAATCTGCATCACTACCACCGGAAAACAAAATCATTGGCTGAGAAAGAATCGAGAAAAACAATAAAAATTTTATAACTATGATTACATAGAGAGCAAGTAATACTTTCATAAACCATACTCATCAAACATAAGTGACGAAATAGCATTTACGCCCCCCGTCAAAGCACGTGCTCATATTTTTTACTATACTTATGACCAATCCCTATAGATGCCAATAATTCACATACAACAAAAAGAGCCATAAACTTATAAAACACGCTATTCTTTTTATTGATATATGGAGCAGACTCAAAAGACAGTGCAAAACTATGAGCACATGCGTCCATGTTGAAATAATGGCTTTTTTTACGGTGACGTTCTGACAACTCAACCTTCCCTTCATTATCTAAGCTATTATAACTAACTAACATATCATAAAAAGAAAGCTTAGGAAAATTCATACCTTGCTCATGATAGTCATAACCAGGCAGGTCAGCAAAAAAACCATAAGAGTTTGGACCTTTCTCATTCTCGATTGCTGTTATGCAAGCAAGGCCATTAGCAGCCGCATGAAGCACAGCTGTTCCCGTACCAATAAATATATCATAACCTTTTAATTTGATATCCAAATCCGCATATTCTAAATCACCTTCTAAAAAAACAGAATCCGAAAGCTCCAACTCAATTATTTTCGATTTCATTTGGTCCATTAAGGGACCCGACCCGAAAATACTATAACTGAAGTTAACTCCATCTTTTTTAAGTTGATAAGCCACATCTAGCATATAAATATTATATGTTTTAAACTCGACCAAGCGACCGATGGATACGATTCGAATACTGCCAGGGCTATTAAAATCTTTAAATTCTGGATTTTGAGGAATTTCCACACCAAGCGGAAACATCATCGAAGTATATTTAGGATTATTATTTTTCAACGATGTGATCAGTGACGAAGCATCATTAAAGAATAAAAACATGGGAGGTGACGAAAATAAATCTTTCCTGAAATATGATTCATATATTGGCAAAGTATCATTACCCCATGCCAATTCATTCGCGTGGTATATTCCAAATACTGATTTAAGATTGTTATCGAGACAAGAGGCTAGCCGCTTCGCACATAGATAAGTAAGTGCGTTTGAAACATGTACAGCCTCACAATGACTAAATAATTCTTTAACTTTATTACTATCCAACGGAAGTAATAAGCGAAGCTTTTCACTAGCTACTACCCGCGGAAGCTTTGTAAGCTGACGCCAATAGTAAACATCAGCATGAGGTTCGAGCTCACTTAAAAGCCCGGAGTTAATTTTACTTTCATACAGAAAAATGAATTGTGGTCTAATCCCTTTTGTATTTAACTTCTTAACTAACCTCACAAAAAATGTTTCTATGCCACCCAAGCCTAAAGATGATTGTATAAACAGTACTTTTTTCATGATTTTTCCTTATGCATAGATTATAGATTATCAAGGGTGCATTATATGCTAGAGACAAAATTAAAAGAGGAACATTTAATCAACCTAGAGCCTTTCGCAGGCACTCATTAGAAGAGACATATACATACAACGAGACACAGCAAATAACAAAATATATCGCATAAGCTATTGCATATCCCTGCATAACAGCACCCAATGCACTTGTAGATGAATCTGAGAAGTATACAAAACATATAAAGAGAATAGCTTGTATAAACTCGGCAGCTATATAAAGCTTAGTCGTCGCTTTGGCAACACCCACAAAACCAATCACGTAAGAACATATTTTAAAAAAATCCCCTACGAGTTGGTATATTAAAAACTTACCGAGCTCAGAAAACTCTTCAGAAAAAAATAAACCTATAAAATAATATCTCCACCAATATAGAACAGCTGCACCGATTAAGAAAATACTTGCAACTGCCACCATATATTTTAGTACCGTCTTAGAAATCTGATTCCTAGAGTTGATTTCAGATATTTGAGGAACAAATACGTAAGCTAAAAAAACACTAAAAAAACCTAAATAAGCCGCTGATAGTTTACTTGCGCCCTGCCATACTCCTGCCTCATGAAAACTAGAGTGCTCGATAAGCCACTGTCGAATAATCATTTCAACGATCGGAAAAGCTATAGCACTACAAATAAGCATCAATGAGTACTTCGGTAAGCCACCGAATTTTGAGAAATCCCCAATATGAACTTTTAGTTGAGTTAAGGTACTTGTTTTTCTGTATATAAAAAATGCAGGGATAACATTCATAAATGTAGCTGAAATTATGGCTAGTGCCCCGCCCCACACACCTCCAAAATAGACAAAAAGAAAGATGATCGGTAAAGAGATCACCCCACCTATAACTTGGACGAATGCGTAATTCCTAGTTTGTCTTAAACCGCATACAAACCCAACTGTAAAATTGACAAATGCATAACCGATTTGAGCCAAGCCTATAATGACAAAAACCCAATAATATTGAGGTGTTAAAAATATAAATGAAGATAACGCTTTAGAAAATACAACACATAAAGCAAAAACAATTATAGAACAAAAAATAGTGTATGAAATAGCTGCTTGCAAAAAACCGACTAGCTTTTCCGATTCGTTTTTATACTCCGCTACATACTTTATTACACCATTAGTAATCCCCCCCCCTGCAATCAAAGTTAGTATTGTCGCAAAGCTCAAAAATTGACCAAGCTTCCCCAGACCATCTGGTCCTAAGTAAACTGCGATTAACTTTATAAGCAAAAGCCCTGAAGCCAACCTGATCAAATGCGCAGATGAAGTCAATATTAAATTACTTACACCAGACAAATTAACCACCCAAACTAAAAAATTACTTGTAGAATCCTGTTACAACGGATGCAATTTTTTCAATTTCCGCGGGGGTTATACCATACCAAATAGGAAGTCTTACTACTCGTTCGCTTTCAATAGTGGTGCTGATATCCTGCCCATGAAACCTTGAAAATATATTGCCTGCCGTCGACGAGTGCAAGGGTATGTAATGGAATACTGCCTGCACGCCATTACTAACAAGATACTCAATCAAGCACATCCTTTCAGCTAAGTCTTTAACTTTAAAGTAGAACATATGAGCATTTTGCCTACATTCTTTAGGTATAAATGGCAACTCAACATACCCCTCGTCAGCTAAAGGTTGTAATAACCCTTTATACTTATTCCATATCTGTACTCGCGCTTCATTAACATCGTCGGCCATATTCAATTGTCCCCACAAATAAGCCGCTTGCAAATCACATGGCAAATAACTACTACCTAAGTCTACCCAACTATACTTATCGACCATACCTCGAAAAAATTGACTTCTATTAGTCCCCTTTTCCCGAATTACTTCTGCACGCTCAGCAAACTCCCTGTCATTTATAATAAGTAGCCCCCCTTCACCTCCGCTAGTGTAGTTCTTCGTTTCGTGAAAACTATAAGCACCAAAATGCCCAATACTCCCTAATTTTTTCCCATTGTAGGTTGACATCATAGCTTGTGCGGCATCTTCAATCACGTATAGACCGTACTTGTTCGCCACCTCCATAATTACATCCATGTCACAAGCTACACCGGCATAATGAACTGGAACAATTGCTTTAGTTTTATTTGTTATCGCTACCTCAATTAATTCCTCATTAATATTCATCGTATCAGGCCTAATATCAACAAATACGATTTTTGCGCCACGAAGTACGAAAGCGTTAGCCGTACTTACGAAGGTATAACTCGGCATTATGACTTCATCGCCGGGTTGGATGTTAATTAAAATAGCAGCCATTTCTAATGCATGCGTACACGAAGGTGTAAGTAAAGCTTTTACGCAGCCCAACTTTACTTGAAACCACTCTTGACACTTTTTGCTGTATTCACCATCACCAGAAATTTTAGAACTTCGCATAGACGCCATAACAAACTGATCTTCTACGCCGATATAAAGTGGCTTATTAAACGGTATCATCACATCTCCTAATATATTCACTCTCTAAATTCAGCAGATTTTTTTTTCTTTCTTTAATTCTTCGAGCAGGATTCCCTAAGTAAATACCCCACTCCTCTGTACTTTTGTTCACCAAAGTCATAGCGCCGACAGAACAACCGTCCGCAATTTTAACGCCAGGGAAAACCATTGATGAGGCACCAATTATTACATGCCTGCCAATATGTATAGGCGACTTCTTCTCATTCTTGTAACACGAAGGAATAGTTGGATTGGTTAGTGTAGCACCACTGTAATCATCAGACTGAGTGAAAACCTTCACACCATATGCAAGCCCAGAATAATCATCAAATACTACTCCTAGCTCTCCTCCTGCAACCAAACAGAATGGAGCAATATGTACATTTCTTCCAATTTTAACGCTTCCAGATATAACACAGAAATCATCAATTCTAGAATGATCTCCTATCTCTAAATCCGAAACATTATATACAGCTGCCTTATCGCTAACCCTGACATTTTCACCAACTTTCTTATAACCAAGAGCACGAAGCTCTTCAGATTTTAAATATGCCAAAGCTACCTCTCAAATTACAATATTAAGCTTATAATAGAATCACAAACAACCCTACAAGACAACTAAAGCCTCGCAAGAAATGAGTTACATCAATAATTTAGCAAGGTACTGTCCATATCCAGTTTTCTTGAGCCGCTCAGCTTGCACCGCTAACATCTCAGCAGTAATCCACCCTTTATTGAGTGCTATTTCTTCTAAACATGCTACTTTAAGACCTTGGCGATGCTCAATAGTATGTACGAAGTGGCTTGCCTCTAATAAGGACTCATGAGTACCCGTATCTAACCAAGCGAATCCACGGCCTAACATTTCTACACTTAGCTTTTTTTCTTCTAGGTACTTACTATTAACATCAGTAATTTCTAACTCACCGCGATGTGAAGGCATGATATTTTTAGCTATTTCCACCACGTCATTGTCGTAAAAGTACAACCCTGTGACTGCATAGTTTGATCGAGGTGAAACCGGCTTTTCTTCAATACTTAATGCGCGGCCAGACTTATCAAATTCAACAACACCAAATCTCTCGGGGTCAGAAACGTGATAACCGAAAACTGTAGCACCTACAATTTTCGACATAGCCGAGCGTAAGTTTTCTGAAAAATATTGGCCATAAAAAATATTATCACCGAGAATCAAGCATACATGATCCTCACCAATGAACTCTTCACCTATAATAAATGCTTGTGCTAATCCATCAGGGCTAGGTTGCGCAGCGTAACTAAGCTTAATACCGTATTGACTACCATCCCCCAGTAACTTTTTAAAACTTGGTAGATCTTCCGGCGTAGAAATAATCAAGATCTCTTGCATGCCCGCCAGCATGAGTACGGATAATGGATAGAAAATCATGGGTTTATCGTAGATCGGCAACATCTGTTTTGATACGCCTAAGGTCAGGGGGTGTAGGCGTGTGCCTGAACCGCCTGCGAGAATTATGCCTTTGCGGTTTGGTATGGTCATCGTTTAATAATTTCCTTATTTATTTATTAAAGCACCTTTAGCGCGACAGGTGTCGGCTGGAGGCATTTGATGTTTATAAAAACACGCTACCGCCCCAGGATTGATCGTCAATTTCCTGAGAACGGTTTAATCCATAGCTGCCCAGGATGCGATCCTGAGTATTGCTTTAGCGACTGGCGATACTCGCCAGAGGCAAACTGATCTGTTGCTGCCGATTTAGCAGATTGATAAGCAAAATGACCCTTTCATCTCCCTCCATTGCCATGAAGATGGACTCAATGCCCTCAAATCCGTGATCCTTGATGACAACGTGCTCACCTGGCGTGAACTGGGAGATAAGCTGCGTTTTGACACGCGACTGGAGGGTTTCGATGAGATCGTCAGCGACTGCCAAGGGGCGTCCACCAAACGCAACAATACGTGCCACCCCTCGCGTCGAGCGCAGGGGAGCCCAGTTTGAACCGGCTGGCATGTGGATGAAGAGGTAGCCTGGAAACAACGATTCTTCGATGATTTGACGCTTGCCTCTTAGCATACGCTCACGGCGACAGACTGGACGTGAACATACAAAGCCCTGACGCACAAGGTTTTCTTCTGCGCGCTCGTCTTGTTGAGGTTTGCATTGCACCAAGTACCAGTCGCCCTGCTTTGGCGCAACGGATGTTGGAACATTGTGGTTGCTTCTCAGGTCCATGGGTCAATCATCAAGCGGTCTTCCGTGGTCTGCCATCGTGCCTGTCATGATTGCGCGGGCAAACCGTCAGGGTCTTTTATTAGTGGCGATATGCCATCGCACATGTTCAGGTTTAATATTCAGGAATCAGTAGCTCAAGTGATTGGCTTCGAGTGTTGTAGAGCTTGTAGAGTTCATTCCCTAAGGTTTCTTTTGCAAAAAGCTCACCGTGCACTAAGCGTATTTGTTTGGGCAACGGGTCGATACCGGATACAAAATTGAGCAAATCTTGTTGGTCAGCATGGGCAGAATATCCGCCTAAGCTCGAAACGCCTGCACGGATAATACAGCGCTCACCTTCTAACTCAACAAAACCACCTGTCGATCCGTATTTTTGAATATTTGCGCCAACTGAACCCTGCGCTTGATAACCCACAAAAAGTACATTATGCCTTGGGTCTGAAAGCATGGCTTTGAGGTAATTAACAATTCGACCGCTGGAGCACATGCCACTTGCCGCTATCACAATGGCGGGGCGACCCGTGCTGCTTAGATAGTTGACTGTTTGCAGGTGTTTTGCGTGGCTATCGATAGTGATTAATTGCTCAAAAAGCAGAGGGTTACGATTATCGCTCAAGCGCTCACGTGCAGGCCCATCCCAGTAAGGTTCCAGTTGGCGATATGCAGCTGTTAGCCGACCTGCCAGGGGGGAATCGACGATGACAGGCAATTGCGGCCAATTGACCGGCAAGGATTGATCCTTGTTCGCCGCTGCAAGGTTCACTGCAAGCATTGCTTTTCGGTGAAGGATGTCTTCAATTTCGCAGAGCAGCTCTTGGGTACGACCTATGCTGAATGCCGGAATCAACAAAGTGCCGTGGTCTGCGAGTGCCTTGTCAATGGCGTGTTCAAGCGTCAACTGACGGCAAGCCCTGCCCTCATGTAAACGATCGCCATAGGTGCTTTCCAAGACCAGCACATCCGCACGTTCGGGAGATTGAGGAGACGGTAACAAAGGGGTATGCGGTGCACCCAAATCGCCAGAAAACACGATCCTCAGGTTTTGGTCATGAGTCGGGTAGCTCAGATCACATTCCACATAAGCCGAACCCAGGATGTGGCCTGCGCGCTGTAAGCGGATTCGTGGCAGTACATGCTCACCGGATTCAATCGCGTGCCATTGCCCGTAAGGCAACGCCACAATACGGGCATCTACATACTCTAAGTAACGCTCAACTTTTTTTGAGTCGCGACTTATTTCAAGCTTGAAAGCATCCTCAAGAATCAATGGCAAAAGCTTGGCCGAGGGTTCGCTACAAATGATCGGCCCATCGAACCCCGCTGCCAGCAACCAAGAAATTCGACCCACGTGGTCTGCATGCACATGCGTAACCACCAACGCCTTGATACCTTCCAGGCAAAAATTGATGCCATGCTGCTGGCTATGAACGCTGGCATTAGCACTTTTTTCAGTTCCCTGAAAAAGGCCACAGTCAATCAACAGACTGGCATCAGCATCCATCACCAGTTGGTGGCATGAACCTGTGACGCCATTAACGGCCCCATGGTGAATGATGTGTGGATACGGCATAGGCTTGCTCTCGGCTCAACTCCATGAAGAGGCAATTAGTCCACAAGTCAGGTCGAGATGCATCCAGGCATCTAACCGATCAGCGTCGATCACTTTGCAAGACTTTTCCGTTACCGCTCACCACACCCTGTGCTCCGTTTAACGTCGCAGAGAGCACCGGGGACAGTCTTTGCTGCTGAAGTCGATGCGACTTGACCAAGTACCGCATTAGCACAATGAAGACTCCAAACATGCCACCGAGCAACAAACCCATCACTACAATCAACGACTTTTTGGGTTTAACAGGCGCCATAGGTTCCAACGCTTTACGGTCGATGGAAACAAGCTTCAGGTTTGTGAAATCCAGATTGTTCAAGTTGCCCAACCGTACGACTTCTGCACGCAGAGGTTCAACCCCACTCAAAAAAACGTCTTCATTTTGACGCTGCTTGAGCACTTCAACTTCCCTGTTGCTTTGCAGTAATTGCAACTCACGGGCAATCTGTGCAATGCGCCCTTCGGTGAAGTCATCCGTTTTACGCTGCTGCAAGGCCGCACGCTCCGCCTCCAGGGCTTCAACACCCATGAAGTAGAGAGGAATCTGCTGGTTGTTGATTTCGGTCCGCATGACGCTGGTATCGCCCGAACGTACAGAGTCGCCCAAGGCAGAAGGCGTGGTCGGCTTTTGAATCCCCAAGGTTTTAGCAATGCCAATCGCTTCTGACAATTGCGCCATCCTGTCTGAACGCGCCACTTTCAACTGCTGACGCAAGGCTTTCAACTCATCTTGTAGCTGAGCACGCTTAAGGTTATCTGCCTCCTGCAACGTGGCGATACGAGATGCTTTGTCATTTTCATAGCTTGCGCGGGCAGCGTCGATCTTGCCTTTGAGCTCAGTCAGACGGTTGTTGACGATGACTTTCAGGTCAGCAGCAATCTGTTCACGCTCTGCATTGATTGCGTAATCAACAAATCCATTGAGAATCTGGACACCATCCACGCCTTTGGGGTAGTTCAGCTCAAGACCTATGAAAGCACTGAGTGCATCCGCTTTTTTAGGGTCTGGCAGAACCAACTTGAGCGAGTCACGGTTGAACTCCTCGAAACTTTGTTCAAGTGTTCGCCCTGGACGCTCGAATTGTCTGAAGAGCTCCTGATTCTCCCGGAAGAAACCCAAGCGCGAGTCGTATGACTCCAGGCTTGCTCCAACTTTCAACAATGCCTCGCTGGGCGGGAGAGTGTAGACACCCGAGCGATTCAAAGCGTCCAGCTCATTGATGGCAGCCGGACGAAGAATGCTGGTGACCTGATATTCAGGTGTTGCGTAATAGGCATAGCCCAGTGCAATCATCCCGCAGACGATGGTTGTGGCGATGATGATTATCTTTTGTTGCCAAATTGCCTGAAACAATGCAAACAGGTCAATCTCATCCGACGATGAGCCACTGGGTATACGAGAAATACTGGTCACAACAAGGGCCTGCCTTCAAAAGAAACTGCGGGCTCGTCATACAGAAATTTTTCTTGCGTGCTTGAAATACGATTTATTATCAACCGGGTAATGGCATCACTGCGCACCTGGTGAAGCACAAAAAATAGCTGGCAATCGAGTACAACCCACATTCTGCCAGTATTGCAAAACAATACAAGGCTTAAGGATGAGCAGGATTTTTCCTGGGAAAAAGCTTACACAAAAAAGTCATAATTCTTACGGCGCCCCACTCACCGTATATTGCCCTTTCCGTTAAAGCTCACGCGCTTCAACGGTAAAAACGCTCGTCAGCTTAGGTGCGCTCGACGCTTCAAACCAGCCGATTTTCGCCAGTAGGCAAGCAACCCTAATAGCGGCCCAATTGCTAAACCCACCAGTAATGCCCCTACGAAAAACACAGAGGCTGGCAATGATGGTGTATGCCAGCCCAAAAACGTCAGCGATGTCGCCTCTTGGTTTTCAAGGATGAAAATAATCACGCCAAAGAAAATCAGCAGAGACACCACCACGACGGCTGTGCGCTTAATAGCACGCATGAGCAGCTCCTTTACTCTTCAGGGTTAAAGCCATCTTCCTCGTCCTCATTGACCCGATCACGCAATTCCTTGCCCGGCTTGAAGTGAGGTACGAATTTGCCGTCAAGGCTGACGGACTGCCCGGTTTTTGGGTTTCGGCCAACACGCGGTGCACGATAGTGCAGCGAAAAACTGCCAAAACCTCGGATCTCTATTCGATCTCCGGTCGCCAGGGACTGTGACATTTGTTCAAGCATGGTCTTGATGGCCAGCTCCACATCTTTGGATGAGAGTAGCCCTTGATGGGTGACAATTCGTTCGATCAACTCCGACTTCGTCATATTTTTCCCTTCTTTTTCAAGCAGCTAGATCAGCGCTTGAAAGGTTTTAGCATGATCAAGTGACTTTGAACAGCCCAGGGATTGACTTATCGAAAGAAATATTGAAGGGGAACTTTTAGGCACACGCGACTCATAAAGATAGACGCAAGTACGCTGCAAGTAACTCGATGATCAGCAGGCCCGCAGGGGTGGGATTTGCATGGGCACGCAGAGCCCCACTCAGTCACGCTCGAGCGCATGAGTGACTACAAGAGCAAGGGATTGAGACTGTAAAGCCAAGAGACTCCATCGCGCACAAAAAAGGGCGACCGAAGTCGCCCTTTTTAATGGTCAATCAGAACTTAGTTCTGCTTTTCCATTTGTGCACGCAGCAGGTCGCCCAGAGTGGTCGGACCAGCAGCAATGTCAGAGGTCGCTGGCTTGTCGCGCAGGCTCTGGATTGCTTCTTTCTCTTCAGCATCATCTTTCGACTTGATGGAGAGTTGGATTACGCGGCTCTTACGATCAACGCTGATGATCTTGGCTTCTACTTCTTCGCCTTCTTTCAGAACGTTGCGCGCGTCTTCAACGCGGTCACGGCTGATTTCGGAGGCTTTCAGAGTCGCTTCGATATCGTTGGCCAGAGTGATGATGGCGCCTTTAGCGTCAACTTCTTTCACGATGCCCTTAACGATTGCGCCTTTGTCGTTCTCTTGTACGTACTCGGAGAACGGATCGCTTTCCAGCTGCTTGATACCCAGGGAGATGCGCTCACGCTCTGGATCAACAGACAGGATAACGGTGTCCAGCTCGTCGCCCTTCTTGAAACGACGTACGGCTTCTTCGCCAACTTCGTTCCAGGAGATGTCGGACAGGTGAACCAGACCGTCGATGCCGCCGTCCAGACCAATGAAGATACCGAAATCGGTGATCGACTTGATGGTGCCGGAGATTTTATCGCCCTTGTTGAACTGGCCAGAGAAATCTTCCCATGGGTTAGATTTGCACTGCTTGATGCCCAGGGAGATACGACGACGCTCTTCGTCGATGTCCAGAACCATAACTTCCACTTCGTCGCCGACTTGTACGACTTTCGAAGGGTGGATGTTTTTGTTGGTCCAGTCCATTTCGGAAACGTGTACCAGACCTTCAACGCCTTCTTCCAGCTCAGCGAAGCAGCCGTAGTCGGTCAGGTTGGTTACACGAGCGGTAACGCGAGTGCTTTCTGGGTAACGGGCTTTGATAGCAACCCATGGATCTTCGCCCAGTTGCTTGAGGCCCAGGGAAACACGATTGCGTTCGCGATCGTACTTCAGAACCTTGACATCGATCTCGTCGCCAACGTTGACGATTTCGGAAGGATGCTTGATACGCTTCCACGCCATGTCGGTGATGTGCAGCAGGCCGTCAACGCCACCCAGATCCACGAATGCGCCGTAGTCGGTGAGGTTTTTAACGATACCTTTAACTTGCTGACCTTCTTGCAGGGATTCCAGCAGCGCTTCACGCTCTGCCGAGTTCTCTGCTTCCAGTACGCTGCGACGCGAAACAACAACGTTGTTGCGCTTCTGGTCAAGTTTGATGACCTTGAATTCCAGTTCTTTACCTTCCAGGTGCGTGGTGTCGCGCACTGGACGAACGTCAACCAGAGAACCTGGCAGGAACGCACGGATGCCGTTAACGTCGACAGTGAAGCCGCCTTTAACCTTACCGTTGATAACGCCCTTGACCACTTCTTCTGCTGCGAAGGCTGCTTCCAGAACGATCCAGCATTCAGCGCGCTTGGCTTTTTCACGGGACAGTTTGGTTTCGCCAAAGCCGTCTTCTACCGCGTCCAGCGCAACGTGAACTTCATCACCGATGTTGATGTTCAGTTCGCCAGCGTCGTTGTGGAACTGCTCCAGCGGGATGAGGCCTTCAGACTTCAAACCAGCGTGAACGGTAACCCAACCAGCTTGGTAGTCGATATCAACGATGATCGCGGTGATGATCGAGCCAGCCTGAAGATTCAGGGTTTTTAGGCTTTCTTCAAAGAGTTCTGCAAAGCTTTCGCTCATTTTAATTCCTGTTGAATAAGGGCGAAGGAATACGCCCATCTGCCACATTCCAGACAATGTGGGTTACGTTCATATAAAAGAAGGCATGCAGGACTATTTCTGGTCTCCTGCATGCTTTCTTGGTCATCAAGCGATACCGCGCAGTGCGATTTCACTTTTGATGCGGTCAAGCACCTGCTCAACAGACAACTCCGTAGAGTCAAGCTGTATGGCATCAGCCGCCGGCTTGAGCGGGGCTATTGCACGCTGCGTATCGCGCTCATCGCGCGCACGTATCTCGGCAAGCAGACCCGGGAGACTAACATCATCGCCCTTTGCCTTCAACTGCAAGTAGCGCCGCCGGGCTCTCTCTTCAGCGCTGGCGGTGAGGAAAATCTTCAGCGGAGCGCCCGGAAAAACGACCGTTCCCATGTCACGGCCGTCCGCAACCAGCCCGGGAAATTCCTGAAAATCTCGCTGACGTTGCAGCAAAGCTTCACGAACAGCGGGCAACGCCGCGACAGTCGACGCATCTGCCGCTACGTACTCATCGCGAATATCCCCAGTGACATCAGTGCCTTCCAGAATAATCCTGGCCAGACTACCTTCTGTCGCTCCGACGAACTGCACATCCAAATGTGTCGCCAACATTTTCAGCAACTTTTCGTCATCCAGCTTGACAGCATGATTGCGGGCCGCAAGCGCCAACAGACGATACAAGGCACCGGAATCCAGCAGTTTCCAGCCCAACTCTCTGGCCAGACGCCCTGCTACCGTGCCCTTACCCGAACCGCTAGGACCGTCAATGGTGATAACCGGGGGCGACTGGTTCACGACACTGCCTCTTCTACTGCGACATTCATACCGACCTGCTTGCACAGCGCAAGGAAGTTGGGGAACGACGTCGCAACGTTTGCACAGTCATGGATGCGAATCGGCGCAGAGGCACGCAAGGACGCCACGCTGAACGCCATCGAAATACGATGATCACCATGGCCATGGACTTCGCCACCGCCTATCGAGCCACCGTCGATAATGATGCCGTCCGGGGTCGTCTCGCATTTCACGCCCAGTGCCAGCAAGCCATCTGCCATCACCTGAATACGGTCTGACTCCTTGACGCGCAACTCTTCCGCGCCACGCAACACCGTACGGCCTTCAGCTACCGCAGCCGCCACAAACAACACCGGGAACTCGTCAATTGCCAGCGGCACCAGCGCTTGCGGAATGTCGATACCTTTAAGCTTCGCGGCACGCACATGCAGATCTGCAACGGGCTCGCCTCCGACTTCACGCTGGTTTTCAAGGGTAATATCGGCCCCCATCAAACGCAGAATGTCGATGACACCGGTACGGGTCGGGTTGATTCCGACATGTTCCAGCACCAGGTCGGAACCTTCAGCAATCGAAGCAGCAACCAGAAAAAACGCAGAGGACGAGATATCACCCGGCACTTCAATGTGTGTCGCAGTCAGCTTATGGCCCGACTCAACAGAAGCAGTGGCACCGTTGACAGTCACCGGATAGCCGAAGCCACGCAGCATGCGCTCGGTATGGTCACGGGTTGGCGCAGGCTCAGTCACCGAGGTCTTGCCTTCAGCGTACAAACCAGCCAGCAGCAGGCAGGATTTAACCTGTGCACTTGCCATCGGCAGGGTGTAATTCATGCCTTTTAGCGCATGGCCGCCTCGAATGGTCATCGGAGGACGTCCTTCGGCGGCGGTTTCAATGACGGCACCCATTTCACGCAATGGATTGGCCACACGATTCATTGGGCGCTTGGTCAGCGAGGCATCACCGGTCAGGGTGGTATCAAACGGTTGCGCCGCCAACAAACCCGACAACAAGCGCATGGATGTCCCGGAATTGCCCAGATAAATCGGCCCCGGAGGCGCTTTCAGGCCGTGCAGGCCAACACCGTGAATCGTCACGCGCCCCTGATGCGGCCCCTCAATGACCACACCCATGTCACGAAAAGCCTGCAACGTTGCCAGCGCATCTTCGCCTTCAAGGAATCCCTCTACCTCGGTCGTGCCTTCAGCCAACGAGCCGAGCATGATCGAGCGGTGAGAAATGGACTTGTCGCCCGGCACACGGATGCGGCCAGTTGCGTGTCCACCAGGTTTTGCCAGGAAAATCAGATCATTCGTATTCATAGGGTCCACATATGCCCGGCGGGCCAGGATTTTACCGAAATGCTCGCGAGCAACACGGGCGCGCGTGAACACGCCCAATAACTGATGCCCGTCCCCTGCATCGACCGCGTCGCGCAAGGCGTCGAGGTCTGTGCGAAATGTATCCAATGTGCGCAGAACCGCCTCGCGATTGGCGAGGAAAATGTCATGCCACATCACCGGGTCGCTGCCCGCGATCCTTGTGAAATCGCGAAAGCCACCCGCAGCGTAGCGAAAAATATCCAGATTCTCGTTGCGTTTGGCCAGTGAATCCACCAAACCAAATGCCAGCAAGTGTGGCAAATGACTCGTCGCTGCGAGGACTTCATCGTGACGCTCAACCTGCATGTGCTCGACGTCAGCCCCGAGGGCACGCCACATCGCATCCACCACCCTGAGCGCGTCGGGGTCCGTGTCGGTTAACGGCGTCAAAATGACTTTGTGCCGCTCGAACAGACGGGCATTTGATGCCTCTACCCCGCTTTGTTCGGAGCCCGCAATCGGATGCCCGGGCACAAAGCGTGGCGGCACACCACCAAACGCTTGAGCTGCTGCGCGCACTACGTTGCCTTTGGCGCTGCCAACGTCCGTCAGGATGGCCTGCCCCAGTTCCATGCCCGCCAACTGAACGAGCATTTTCTCCATGGCCAGGATCGGCACCGCCAACTGAATCACATCAGCCCCGCGGCATGCTACTGCCAGATCCGCCTCGCAGCGGTCCACCACGCCCAGATCGACAGCCAGGGCACGGGATGCAGCATCAAGATCGACGCCCACCACTTCCGCGCACAACCCGCTTTCACGCAGCCCCTTGGCAAATGAACCACCGATGAGCCCCAACCCGACGACCACCAATCGGCCCACTAACGGCTTGACAGAATGCCTGGACATGACATCAACCACGAGCAAGAACCCTGCACAATGCTTCAAGCAAGCGGGCGTTTTCAGTGGGTAGCCCCACGGTGATGCGCAGGTGATTCGGCATGCCGTAATTGGCGACGGGACGCACAATCACCCCCTCCTGCAGCAGGCCTTGATACACAAGGGCAGCTTCCTGCCCTACATCCAGCGCAATGAAATTGCCTTTGGACGGGATCCAGCTCAGGCCGAGCGCACTAAAACCCTCTTGCAACTGCTGCATTCCGGCCTCGTTCAGACGCCGGCTTTGTGCCAGATACTCGATATCTTTGAGCGCAGCACAAGCAGCCGCCAACGCCAGGCTGTTGACATTGAATGGCTGCCGCACGCGGTTCAGCACATCCGCCACGACTGCCGCCGACAGGCTGTAGCCCACACGCAATGCTGCCAGACCGTAAGCTTTGGAGAAGGTACGCGATACCAGCAGATTCGGATAAGCAGACAGAAACTCCAGGCCATCCGGCAAATCGCCACCATCCGCGTATTCGATGTAGGCCTCATCCAGCACAACCAGCACACGCTGCGGAACATCCTGCAAAAACTCATTCAACGCATTTGCATCGAACCAGGTTCCAGTCGGGTTGTTCGGGTTGGCGATAAACACCACTCGCGTGGATTCATCTATGGCAGCCAACATGGCAGGCAGATCATGACCCCACGCTTTTGCAGGCACCACACGGGCTTGTGCACCCACAGCCTGCGTGACAATCGGGTACACCGCAAACGCATGCTCACTGAAGACGGCATTCAGGCCCGGCGCCAGATAGGCGCGCGCTACCAGCTCCAGAATGTCATTGGAACCGTTACCCAGCGTCACCTGATCCAGCTCGACGCCACATTGCTCCGCCAGCAGGGTCTTTAGGGCAAAACCGTTGCCATCGGGATAACGCGTCAGCTCTGCCAGCGCATCGCCAATAGCCGCCAACGCTTTAGGGCTCGGACCCAACGGGTTTTCGTTACTCGCCAACTTGACGATCGTGTCCGGATTAATCCCCAGCTCACGCGCCAGCTCGTCCACAGGCTTACCCGGGACGTAAGGCGAAAGTTGTTGCACGCCCGGCAATGCCAGGGCGAGAAAATCACCACTCATGAGAAATCGCCTTAAAGAACCGCTTTCGGGTAGGAACCCAACACTTTGAGTGCAACTGCTTCCTGACTGATCTGTTCCAGCACACTTTTGACCAGCGGATCTCGGTGGTGACCCGCAAAATCAATGAAGAAAACGTAAGTCCATTTACCACTGCGCGAAGGACGCGTCTCGATGCGCGTGAGGTCGATGCCGTTTTCATGGAACGGCACCAGCAACTCATGCAGCGCACCCGGACGGTTACTCATGGACACAATGATCGATGTTTTATCATCACCGGTCGGCGGCACTTCCTGATTACCGATCATCAAGAACCGCGTGGAGTTGTCCGGACGGTCTTCAATCTTTTCGGCCAGTCGCGTCAGGCCATAGAGGCCCGCTGCCATATCACCAGCAATGGCTGCCGAGTTCCACTCACCTTTCACACGCTTGGCCGCTTCGGCGTTGCTCGATACGGCAATACGCTCGACATTCGGGTAATGCGCGTCCAGCCACTTGCGGCACTGGGCCAGCGACTGGGCGTGGGAATAAATGCGGCTGATGCTATCGGTCTTGGTGTTCTCGCCCACCAGCAAGTGATGGTGAATGCGCAACTCGACCTCGCCGCAAATCACCATATCGTGCTCAAGGAAGCTGTCGAGCGTGTGGTTAACAGCACCTTCGGTGGAGTTTTCCACCGGCACCACACCAAAATTCACTGCTCCGGCCGCCACTTCACGAAACACCTCATCGATTGCAGCCATTGGCTTGCTGATGACGGCATGACCGAAGTGCTTCATCGCGGCAGCTTGCGTAAAGGTGCCTTCCGGCCCCAGATAAGCCACCTTCAGAGGCTGCTCCAACGCCAGGCACGACGACATGATTTCGCGGAACAAGCGCGCCATCTCTTCGTTACCCAGCGGCCCCTTGTTGCGCTCCATCACCCGCTTGAGCACCTGAGCCTCGCGCTCGGGCCGATAAAACACCGGCACCTCGCCCTCCGCCAGCGAGCCCATTTTTACCCGCGCGACCTCTTGTGCGCAGCGCGCGCGCTCACTGATCAACTCCAGGACCTTTTCGTCCAGGCTATCAATGCGCAAACGCAAGGCTTTGAGTTCCTGTTCGGACATTAGCCGTGTTCCTTTTCGAACGCTGCCATGTAGTCCACCAGCGCATTGACGGCGTTGATGTCCACTGCGTTGTAGATCGAAGCCCGCATCCCCCCCACCGAACGATGCCCCTTGAGGTTCAACAGGCCACGCGCCTCGGCACCCGCCAGGAACGGCTTGTCGAGACGGTCATCGGCCAAACGGAACGGAACGTTCATCCAGGAGCGGTCGGTTTTGTTGATCGGGTTGCTGTACAGACCGCTGGCATCAATGAAGTCGTAAAGCGTACGTTTTTTCACTTCATTACGCTTGCCAATGGCTTCCACCCCGCCCTGCTCTTTCAGCCACTCGAACACCAGGCCGGACAAGTACCATGCCAGCGTCGGTGGCGTGTTGTACATCGAGCCATTGTCGGCCGCGACCTTGTAATCGAGCATGGTCGGGCAGATTGAGCGTGCACGCCCCAGCAAATCTTCCCGAATGATGTTGACCACGATACCGCTCGGCCCGATGTTTTTCTGTGCCCCTGCGTAAATCATGCCGAAACGCGACACGTCCACCGGACGCGACAGGATGTCAGAGGACATGTCAGCCACCAGCGGCACGTCACCCGTTTCCGGAATCCAGTCAAACTCCAGGCCACCAATCGTCTCGTTCGGCGCGTAATGCACATAGGCCGCGTCTTTGTTCAGATTCCATTCGTTCTGACCCGGAATCGCAAAGTAGTCGTACGGCTTGGCCGTGGCAGCCACATTGACCGCACCAAAGCGCGATGCTTCTTCAATGGCTTTTTGGGACCAGATACCCGTGTCGATGTAATCAGCCTTGCCATTTTCCGGCAGCAGGTTAAGCGGGATCTGAGCAAATTGCTGACTCGCGCCACCCTGCAGAAACAACACTTTGTAGTCCGAGGGAATAGACAGCAGGTCACGCAGGTCCTGCTCAGCCTTGGTGGCAATGGACACGAACTCATCGCTGCGATGGCTCATTTCCATAACTGACAGGCCTTTGCCATGCCAGTCGAGCAACTCGGACTGGGCACGCAACAGGACAGCTTCAGGAAGCGCAGCGGGTCCTGCGCAGAAGTTATAGGCTCGTTTGCTCACATCCACTCTCGCTCTGATTTGGTGGGTCATGCAATAAATCGGTACTCGGCACTGCGGTTAAACGCGAGACCGCGCCCACGGGGGTGCCGATTTTTCATACGGGACAAACAACAAGGGGGCGAATTCTCATCCGCCCCCTGTGTGTCCGCTTATTCTTGCGGTGCTTCTTCGTCAGCGGCAGCCTCTAGCGGTTGCTCGTCGTCAGCGCCATCGCGCAGGACCTCGCCTTCGGCCTCGAGACCGCCTTCGCCCTCACCTTCGAGCTCTTCGCCTTCAACTTCAGAAGGCTCCTGAACCCGCTCAAGCCCAACCAGCGTTTCATCGCTTGCCAGCTTGATCAAGGTAACGCCCTGCGTGTTACGCCCCAAGCTCGATACTTCATCGACACGGGTGCGCACCAGCGTGCCCTGATCGGAAATCAGCATGATCTCTTCACCATCCAGCACCTGAACCGCACCGACCAGACGGCCATTACGCTCATTGCTGACCATGGCAATTACACCCTGTCCGCCACGCTTGTATTCAGGGAACTCGCTGATCGGCGTGCGCTTGCCATAACCACGCGCCGAAGCGGTGAGGATCTGGCTGCCTTCTTCAGGAATCAGCATCGAAATCAGCTTTTGACCTTCTGGCAGACGCATGCCGCGAACACCGCGTGCCGTACGGCCCATGGCGCGCACGTCAGACTCTTTGAAGCGCGTGACCTTGCCGCCATCGGAGAACAGCATGACTTCGCGCTCGCCATCCGTGATCGCAGCACTGATCAGCACATCGCCTTCATCCAGTTCCAGGGCGATCAAGCCGACGCTGCGCTGGCGGCTGAAGGCTTCCAGAGGGGTTTTCTTCACAGTGCCGTTGGCAGTGGCCATGAAGATGAAGTGACCTTCCGTGTATTGCTCGACCGGCAGCATGGTGGTGATGTATTCGCCATCATCCAGCGGCAGCAGATTAACCAGCGGACGACCACGGGCTGCGCGGGAAGCCTCAGGAATTTCATAAGTCTTGAGCCAGTACACCTTGCCTTTGCTGGAGAACAGCAACAACGTTGTGTGGCTGTTGGCTACCAGCAGGTGAGCGATGTAGTCCTCATCCTTGACGCCAGTAGCCGACTTACCCTTGCCGCCACGGCGCTGAGCCTGGTACGCAGCCAGTGGTTGGGTCTTGGCGTAACCACCATGGGAAATGGTCACCACGCGCTCTTCTTCCGGAATCATGTCACCCAGCGTCAGATCGAGGCGGGCATCGAGGATTTCGGTACGGCGCACATCACCGTATTCGGCGCGGATCACTTCCAGCTCTTCGCGAATCACTTCCATCAATCGCACAGCGCTGTTGAGGATACGGATCAGCTCGCCGATCTGGTTCAGGATTTCCTGATATTCGGCCAGCAGCTTCTCGTGCTCAAGGCCGGTCAGGCGGTGCAGGCGCAATTCAAGAATGGCCTGAGCCTGCTCTGGCGACAGGAAGTACTTGCCATCACGCAGACCGTATTGCGGGTCCAGGTTCTCTGGACGGCAGGAGTCGGCACCGGCGCGCTCGACCATGGCCACCACAGCGGTGGACTCCCAAGGGGTGCTGATCAGCGCTTCCTTGGCTTCCGACGGCGTTGGCGAGGCCTTGATCAGGGCAATCACAGGATCGATGTTGGACAGTGCTACCGCCTGGCCTTCAAGGATGTGACCGCGTTCGCGGGCTTTACGCAGCTCGAATACGGTGCGGCGAGTGACGACTTCGCGGCGGTGACGCACGAAGGCTTCCAGCAGATCCTTGAGGTTCAGGATGCGCGGACGACCGTCGATCAGGGCCACGATGTTGATGCCGAACACGCTTTGCAGCTGAGTCTGGGCATACAGGTTGTTGAGGATGACTTCCGGAACCTCACCGCGACGCAGCTCGATCACGACACGCATACCGTCTTTGTCGGACTCGTCGCGCAGCTCGGTGATGCCTTCGAGCTTTTTCTCTTTGACCAGTTCGGCGATCTTTTCGATCAGACGCGCCTTGTTCAACTGGTAAGGCAGCTCGGTGATCACGATCTGCTGACGACCACCGACCTTGTCGATGTCTTCGATGATCGAGCGGGCACGCATATAAATACGGCCACGACCGGTGCGATAGGCTTCGATGATGCCGGCACGACCGTTAATGATGGCCGCTGTCGGGAAGTCCGGGCCCGGAATGAACTGCATCAACTCATCGACGCTCAGCTCAGGGTTATCGATCAGCGCCAGGCAGCCGTCGATTACTTCACCCAGGTTGTGCGGCGGAATGTTGGTGGCCATGCCCACGGCAATACCGCTGGAGCCGTTGACCAGCAAGTTCGGAATACGGGTGGGCATGACCGCCGGGATCATTTCCGTGCCGTCGTAGTTCGGCACCCAGTCCACGGTCTCTTTGTGCAAGTCGGCCAGCAGCTCGTGGGCCAACTTGGTCATGCGCACTTCGGTGTATCGCATGGCCGCAGCGTTATCGCCGTCGACCGAACCGAAGTTACCCTGACCGTCTACCAGCAGGTAGCGCAGGGAGAATGGCTGAGCCATTCGAACGATGGTGTCGTAAACCGCAGTATCACCATGCGGGTGATACTTACCGATTACGTCACCGACCACACGGGCAGATTTCTTGTACGGCTTGTTCCAGTCGTTGTTCAGTTCGCTCATTGCAAACAGCACACGCCGGTGCACGGGCTTCAAGCCATCGCGTGCATCAGGCAGTGCCCGCCCGACAATTACGCTCATTGCGTAGTCGAGGTAGGACTGTTTCAGCTCGTCTTCGATATTGACCGGGAGGATTTCTTTGGCCAGTTCGCCCATGAGAAGCCTGATTCCTTTTTCGGGTGAAACTTCGCCACATCCATTCGGGACGAACGAAGCTCGCCGATGCTGGCCACGTGCCAAGCAACGACTTACGACAAATCAACGAGTTATGACACGGATTTGCGCATTAAGGGCAACCCCTGCGGGGCACCCTGGAAACCGCCGGATGTTATCACAATCGCCGCCACGCACCTATCCCCCAGATGCGCATGCCACACAGTAAGTGCACCAATTATCGGCTCAAACGCGCTCTGGGGAGCCGAGAGCGTCTTAATGCAGCCGCTTGCGGCACATTAGCTGAGCCATTTTGGCGGCATCCGGACGTTCGACAATGCCCTTTTCAGTCACGATCACATCGATCAGGTCCGCAGGGGTAACGTCAAATACCGGATTGAACGCCTGGACGTGGGCACCAACCCGCTTACCGCCCACACTCAGCAGTTCATCCCCCTCACGCTCTTCGATCGGAATGGCCTCGCCGCTGTCCATTTCCATGTCAATGGTCGAGCTGGGCGCGACCACCATAAACCGCACACCATGGTGCATGGCATTGACTGCCAACTGGTAAGTACCGATTTTGTTCGCCACATCGCCATTGGCCGTAATGCGATCTGCACCCACAATCACCCAGGTCACCCCTTTGGTTTTCATGATGTGAGCCGCAGCCGAATCCGCATTCAGCGTCACTGGAATACCTTCATTGGCCAATTCCCAGGCGGTCAGGCGTGAACCTTGCAGCCACGGCCGGGTTTCATCGGCATAGACCTGTTCAATCATGCCTTCCAGGAACGCAGCACGAATCACGCCCAGCGCCGTCCCAAACCCACCGGTCGCCAGCGCACCGGTATTGCAGTGAGTCAACACTGCCTGGGCGTTGCCTTGATGACGACGAATCACATCAACACCCAGCTGCGCCATCGTCAGGTTGGCTTCGCGATCACTCTCATGAATGGCCAGGGCTTCATCTTCGAGGGCCTGCAGGGCATTCTCGCGATGCTGCACACGGGCCAGACGCTCGCGCATGCGGTTGAGCGCCCAGAATAAGTTGACCGCCGTCGGCCGCGAATCGGCCAGCAGCATAAAATCGGCCTCCAGTGCTGCCACCCAGTCACCGCCAGCGGCCTTGCGCGTGCGTGCAGCGAGCACCACGCCGTAACCTGCCGCAATACCAATCGCCGGCGCACCACGCACCACCATGTCACGAATGGCCTGTGCGACACCTTCGGCGCTGGTGTAGGCCAGCCAGCTTTCCTCAAACGGCAAAATGCGCTGATCCAGCAGATACAGGGCCTCGCCCCGCCAGTCGATGGCCTTCACTTTTTCCGCCGCCAGCAGTCGATCGCGCATGCCTTCCCCCATCACCCAGAAACAAAGCCGCCGATTATAGCGAGCCCTCTTGCAAGACGCTCGGGTATACTTCGCCTCCTTTTTATAAAGCACTGGACACCCTTTTCGATGCCGATTGCTACTGCGCCCCTCGACTTATTACTGTTGCCAACCTGGTTGGTGCCTGTCGAACCCGCCGGCGTCGTACTCAAGGACCACGGCGTGGGGATCCGTGACGGACGCATCGTGTTCATTGGCCCGCGCGCCGCGGCCTTGAAACACACCGCGCATGAAACCCGCGAGCTGCCAGACATGCTGCTCTGCCCGGGGCTGATTAACGCGCACGGGCATGCGGCGATGACGCTGTTTCGCGGCATGTCCGATGACCTGCCTCTCATGACCTGGCTGCAAGACCATATCTGGCCCGCAGAAGGCAAATGGGTCGACGAAGCCTTCGTGCGCGACGGCACCGACCTTGCGATTGCCGAGCAGCTAAAAGGCGGCATCACCTGCTTCAGTGACATGTACTTTTACCCCAAGATCGCGTGCGACCGAGTTCACGAAAGCGGTATTCGGGCGCAGGTGGCCATTCCAATCCTCGATTTCCCGATCCCCGGCGCCAGCACGGCGGATGAATCGTTGCGCCAGGCGGTCGAGCTGTTTGGCGACCTTAAATTTCATCCGCGCATCAAGATCGCTTTTGGGCCCCATGCGCCCTACACGGTCAGCGACGAGAACCTGGAAAAAATCCGCGTTGTGGCCGATGAGCTGGACGCGGCGATTCATATGCACCTGCACGAAACGGCATTTGAAGTGCATCAGGCGCTTGAGCATAACGGCGAGCGCCCACTGGCCCGCTTGTCCCGACTGGGCCTGCTGGGCCCGCGCTTCCAGGCCGTTCACATGACCCAGATCAGCGATGACGACCTGGCGATGCTGGTAGAAAGCAACTCCAGCGTGATTCACTGCCCCGAGTCAAACCTGAAACTGGCCAGCGGCTTCTGCCCGGTCGAGCGCTTATGGCAGGCCGGGGTGAATGTGGCCGTTGGCACGGATGGCGCAGCCAGCAACAATGACCTCGACGTATTGGGCGAAACCCGTACTGCCGCCTTATTGGCCAAGGCAGTTGCAGGTTCGGCCACGGCGCTGGACGCCCACCGCGCCTTGCGCATGGCCACCCTCAACGGCGCCCGCGCCTTGGGCCTGGAAAGCGATATCGGCTCCATTGAAATCGGTAAATATGCAGACATAGTGGCCTTTGACCTGAGCGGGCTCGCCCAGCAGCCGGTCTACGATCCCGTGTCGCAACTGATCTACGCCACAGGCCGTGATTGCGTGCAACACCTGTGGGTAGGCGGTAAACAGCTGGTCGAAGACCGACGCCTGACCCGCCTGGACGAGCAACAGTTGGTCAGCACCGCCAAAGCCTGGGGCGAGCGCATCGCCAGCCAGGCCCATTGATTCCAACGCGTGGGCGCAAGCCCGCCGCATTACCCGGATTTTTCAGTTTTAGAGGATTTACCCATGAGCAACGTTGACCACGCCGAGATCGCCAAATTCGAAGCGCTTGCCCATCGCTGGTGGGACCGCGAAAGCGAATTCAAGCCGCTGCATGACATCAATCCGCTGCGCGTCAACTGGATTGACGAACGGGTGCAACTGGCCGGCAAAAAAGTTCTCGACGTCGGCTGCGGCGGCGGCATTCTCAGCGAATCCATGGCCCAACGCGGGGCACAGGTGACGGGCATCGACATGGGCGAAGCGCCACTGGCCGTTGCCCGCCTGCATCAACTGGAATCCGGTGTGGAAGTGGATTACCGCCAGATCACCGCTGAAGCACTGGCTGAAGAAATGCCGGGGCAATTCGACGTGGTGACCTGCCTTGAAATGCTTGAGCACGTGCCAGATCCTGCGTCGGTCATCCGCGCCTGCCATCGCTTGGTCAAACCCGGCGGCCAAGTGTTCTTCTCCACCATCAACCGCAACCCTAAAGCCTACCTGTTCGCGATCATTGGCGCCGAATACATCATGAAGCTGATCCCGCGCGGGACCCACGACTTCAAGAAGTTCATCCGCCCTTCCGAGCTGGGTGCATGGAGCCGTCAAGCCGGACTGAGCGTCAAAGACATCATCGGCCTGACCTACAACCCGCTGACCAAGCACTACAAGCTGGAATCGGACGTCGACGTCAACTACATGATCCAGACCCTGCGCGAGGAGTAACCCATGCGTTTAAGAGCAGTTCTTTTTGACATGGACGGCACCCTGCTCGATACCGCGCCGGACTTTATTGCCATCTGTCAGGCAATGCGTGCTGAACGTGACCTGCCACCTATCGCTGACAAGCTGATCCGCGACGAAATCTCCGGGGGCGCACGCGCCATGGTGGCCGTGACGTTTAGCATGGACCCGGAGTCCCCGGGGTTCGAAGCCCTGCGCCTGGAGTTCCTCGAACGCTATCAGCAAGAGTGCGCCGTTCACACCCGGCTGTTCGATGGCATGGCCGAGCTCCTGGCCGATATCGAAAAAGCGCACCTGGTCTGGGGCGTCGTCACCAACAAGCCGGTGCGCTTCGCAGAACCGATCATGAAGCGCCTGGGGCTGGCTGAGCGCTCGGCAGTCTTGATCTGCCCCGACCACGTGACAAACAGCAAGCCCGATCCGGAGCCAGTATTACTGGCCTGCAACATGCTTGGCCTCGACCCTGCAAGCGTTCTGTACGTGGGTGATGACCTGCGCGATATCGAGTCGGGCCGTGATGCAGGCACCAAGACCGCCGCTGTGCGCTTTGGCTATATCAATCCCGACGACAACCCGGATCACTGGGGCGCCGACGTCGTGGTCGATCACCCCTGCGATTTGCGCAAAGTATTGGATAACGCGATGTGCAGTTGCTAAGCAGCAAGCGCCGCCTTGGACCCTATCTTCTCGTAGAGGCTTTTTATGTTTGATTATTCCGCCCGCCCTGACCTGCTTCAGGGCCGCGTCATTCTGGTGACTGGCGCAGGCCGGGGCATCGGCGCTGCCGCCGCCAAAACCTACGCAGCCCATGGTGCAACGGTACTGCTGCTGGGTAAAACCGAGGCCAATCTGAGTCAGGTTTACGACGAGATTGAGGCCGCAGGTCATCCGCAACCCGTGGTCATCCCGTTCAATCTGGAAACCGCACTGCCGCACCAGTACGACGAACTGGCGGCCATGATCGAAAACGAATTCGGCCACCTCGACGGCCTGCTGCACAACGCCTCAATCATCGGCCCGCGTACGCCGCTGGAACAGCTCTCGGGCGAGAACTTCATGCGTGTCATGCAGGTCAACGTCAATGCCATGTTCATGCTCACTAGCACCCTGCTGCCGCTGCTCAAGCTGTCGCAGGACGCATCGGTGATCTTCACCTCAAGCAGTGTGGGCCGCAAAGGCCGAGCTTACTGGGGCGCCTATGGCGTGTCGAAGTTCGCGACCGAAGGCTTGATGCAGACCTTGGCCGACGAAGTGGACGGCGTAGCGCCAGTTCGCGCCAACAGCATCAACCCCGGCGCAACCCGCACCAGCATGAGGGCATTGGCGTATCCGGGCGAAAACCCGGAAAACAACCCGCTGCCGCAAGCAATCATGCCGGTTTACCTGTACTTGATGGGCCCGGACAGCACCGGGATCAACGGTCAGGCGTTCGACGCGCAGTAAGCGCCTACAAAAAAACCGCAGGCTGCACGTGATGCAGCTTGCGGTTTTTTTACGCCTTAAAAGCGGGGAAAAGGGCTTTAGGTGGCCTCGACCATCTCCAGCCGCTCGCGCACCACAGGTGCCTTCTCGTATTGCAGGCAGCTTTGCAGAAACAAGTATTTGTAGTCGTAGCTTTTGCAAATCGCTTTGCGCAACTCAGTTTGCAGCGCTTCGCTCGGGTTCAAGCCTGCCAGCGTGCAAATAATCTCCAGAGCTTCCCATGGATGCTCGTCATCGTACTGAGCATGCATTTTTAGCCACTTCATGGCGCGCTTGCGCCCTTCTTGCGGAAATGACTCTTCATACACCGTGCTCGAACAGACCACGGCCGACCACTCACCCACAGCACCTTCAATGGCGTAGTTGGTCGCTGCCATCGACACCGCCAACGAGTCCGCCGTGCAGGTGTGCCAGCACCAGTCGTTCAATGCCTGAAACTCTGCCGGAATATCCTGGGCAATCATGTCGTCCAGGCTCACATCATGGGCCCGCGCCCAATGCACCCAGTAATCGGCATGGTTGAGTTCAACGCGAATGTTGCGAATCAGCCAACGACGGGCCATGTCTTCGCCGGGGTGGCGGCCATAGCGGGTTTTGCCGAGGTTGTGCCCCATGTACAACGAAAATTGCTCGACCACTGGCCAGCCACCAATCAGGTACATGCGCATGGTTTTGGGGTTGATCGTGTTGTCGCGCATGCGTTTGTAGATTTCATGCTCTACGACCCGGCGCTTGCTCGGCGCGCAGTCACGAATCAGCTGCTGAGCCCATTGCGGATAACTGGTGGCTTCCATGAGCGGGCCAGTACGAACAAATGTATCGATCACAATCGGGTTCCTTTTGAGAGGTGATTAAGACATACCTGCACAACGTCAACGCAACGAACCCGGCGCCTTCAAAGCCAATGGCCATGAGCGCTTGGGGCGGGACAACAGGCTGTCACAGGTGAACAATCGCGGTCGTTCAATGATGTAGCCTTGAGCATAATCGACACCAATCTCGATCAATGCCTGCTCAATCTGCGGCGATTCAACGAACTCTGCAATAGTGCGTTTGCCCATAACATGCCCGATATGATTAATAACCTCAACCATAGCGCGGTTAATGGGGTCGTCCAGCATATCCTTCACAAAACTGCCGTCGATCTTCAAAAAATCGACGGGCAGATGTTTCAGGTACGCGAACGATGACATGCCAGCGCAAAAGTCATCCAGCGAAAAGTGGCAACCCAACCCTTTGAGGTCGTTGATAAAGCGAATCGCACTGCCCAGATTTGAAATGGCGCTGGTTTCGGTTATTTCGAAACACACCCGCTCCGGCGCCACCCCGTAACACTCGAATTGTTCGTGCAGGAACTGCAGGAAGTCCTCATCACCAATGGTTGAGCCCGACAGATTGATCGCGCACATGGCCATCGGTTGATCCGACCCCTGCGCGGCACATTCAGAAATCACCTTGAACACGTTTTCGACCACCCATCGGTCGATGGATGTCATCAGGCCATAGCGCTCTGCTGCCGGGATAAAACTGTCGGGCAGAATGATGTGCCCCGACTCGTCGTGCAGGCGCAGCAAAATCTCGACGTGCCCGCCTTCGACGCCCTGCCCCAGCGGCGTGATCTCCTGTGAATACAGGCAAAACCGGTTCTCTTCCAATGCCACGTGCAGGCGTTGCACCCATGCCATTTCGCCAAAACGCAAGGACAGTTCGGAGTCGTCGGCGTGGTAGACCTGCACCCGGTTGCGGCCTTTTTCCTTGGCCATGTAACAGGCCATGTCCGCTGCGCGCAGCGAACCTTCCAGCGTCACAGGGGCTTGATGGATGTGCACCAGACCGATGCTGATGGTGTTGAGAAAGGGGCGACCCTTCCACGCAAAATGCAAACTTTGTACGGTCTGACGCAAGCCCTCGGCAATTTTTTCCGCCATGTCCGGCGGGCAATTCTCCAGCAGAATGCCAAACTCATCGCCCCCCAGACGGGCCAGCGTATCGCCCTCGCGCAAGCCTGATTGCAGCAGCGCGCAGATATGGCGCAGTAACTCATCACCCGCTGCATGGCCACAGGTGTCATTGACCAATTTGAACTGATCAAGGTCGAGAAACATCAACGCATGCCGCCCGTGTTGACGCCCCAGGTTTTGCAGCACCAGATCCAGTCGGTACTCAAATTCGCGGCGATTGGCCAATCCGGTCAATGCATCGTGGGTGGCCTGCCAGGACAGATTAGCGATGTATTGCCGCTCCTGGGTCATATCATGCAGCACCAGCACGGCGCCGCTGACTTTGCCTGCACTGAAAATAGGCGCGCCAACCAGCGTCACGGCGACGGTGGTGCCATCCATGCGCTGGATCAGCTTGGAGTGATCGCTGCTATTGCCCAACTGCCCACTCAAAATATGGTCGATCAGCTTAAAACCATCATCAGGCGCATTTTCATCCAACAACCTGAACAACGCCGCCAAGGGCACGCCCTGCGCCTGCCTGGAGTTCCAGTGGGTGAGCTGTTCGGCAGCCGGGTTCATGTAATCGATGGCACCGTTCACATCAGTGGTAATCACCCCGTCGCCAATCGACTCCAACGTCACCAGCGCGCGCTCTTTCTCCACCTGCAACGCCTCGGCAAAGGCCCGGCGCTGCGCCAGGATTTTATGGGTGCGCAACAGGGCCAGCATAATCAGCATCAGGGCCGTGGCCAGGTTAACGACAATCAGCAGCTGTTGAATAAAGCGCGAACCTTCACCCAGCGCGTCGCTGAAGGCTTTGGCGGCCGGGGTCACGCCTTCGTTGATCTCGAAAATCCGCCGCTTCCAGCGCTGCACGTCCGCATCGCTGGCCTGGTTAGCACTGATTTTTTGGTGCATTTCCTGCGCCAGGTTATCGAGCTGGATCAGGTAATCGTCACCCACCGTCCACTTTTGGATAGCGGTATCCAGGTAACTGAAATGTCGAAAATTGCGATAGAACCAAATGATGCTCGTCACATCATCCGGGCTGTTGCCTCCCTGCAAGATGCCTTCGCGGGCGGCATTCAGATCGGGGGGGGACTGATCCAGCGCCAGGCGCAGGTTGTGGCCTCCTTGCGGCACCCTGATGGCTTGCTGGTACTTATCAAAAATGGCCTGGTCCCGGCTGTCCGCGTACAGGTTGAGGTAGTAAATGGCATCTTTTTGACCCTTGGACCACAGGCTTTCGCCCGCTACATAGCCCCGAACTGCCGAAAGCATATAAAGGCTTACGCAGCCTAATAACGCCTGGAATAAAACCACCGCAATAAACGGCCAGACAATGCCCAGCAACCGCGGTGTACCAAGTTCACGTTTACGCTTCATGAGTTCCCTTTCATTCAGACTGCTGGATGAAAACCAGAGAAAATGCCTCACAGGTACTTGAGACTAGGCCAATTTCTGACAACCAAAACAACCAGACGTGCTGACCCTCTCTAAACGCGACGGGCAGGCAATCAGGCACATAAAAGAGATTGATGTTGGGGATTCAAGCACTCAACAGGGAAAACGCAACGTCGCCACCGGGTCAACTTTGCTGCAAGTGCCCGTATAACTTGGCGTAGAGGCCGCCTTCAGCCATGAGCTGTTGGTGATCGCCCTGCTCGGCAATGCGACCGCCATCAAACACCAATACCCGATCCGCCTGTTTTACCGCAGATAGGCGGTGGGCAATGATCAAAGTCGTGCGTCCGCTCAAGAATTTTCCCAAAGCGTGATGCAGGTTGTATTCCGTGGCAGCGTCCAGCGCACTGGTCGCCTCATCAAGGATCACCACTTTGGGATCGGCCAACACCATGCGCGCAATGGCCAAACGTTGCCGCTGACCGCCGGACAGGCGCACACCGGAGCGCCCGACAATACTGTCCAGTCCTTGGGGCAAGGTAGCAATGGTGCCGTCGAGTTGGGCGATTTCCAGCGCCCGCCAGCAAGCCTCGTCGGTGCGCTCGCGGCCCATGGTCAGATTGGCGCGCACCGTATCGTTGAACAGCGCCGGGTGTTGCAAGACCACGGCCACATGCTCACGAATGGTATCGAGACCGATGGCCGGCTGGCTGTCGCCGGCAAAGAAGATGCTGCCGGACTGAGGCGTGTAAAGCCCCAGCAGCAACTGAACAAGGGTACTTTTGCCGCCACCGCTGGCACCGACGATGGCCACCTTTTCGCCCGGTGCGATGGTCAGGTTGAGGTGATCCAGCACCCGCTCTTCGCCATAGCTGAAACACAGATCACGTACCTGCACCCCGACGGTCTGTCGCCCCGTGAAGGGGTCGGCACCGCCGGGATACTGCGGCTCATCAGCGCGGGCCAGCAGTTGGTTGATACGTGTCACTGCCCCGCCCGCCGCATAAAACGCATATTGCAAGTTCAGCAGTTGCTCAACGGGGCCGATCATGAACCACAGGTAGCTGAAGACCGCCAGCATCTGGCCGATCGACAAATCCGAAAACAACACCGTTAACATCGCAGCGGCACGGAAAATATCGATCCCGAACTGGAACAACAACCCACTGGCACGGTTGGACGCGTCGCTTTTCCATTGCGAGGCCACGGCGAAATCGCGTACTTCCTTGGCACGGTGCCCAAGGCGCCCGAGGAAATAGCCCTGACGATTGCCGGCACGCACTTCCTGGATCGAATCCAGCGTTTCAGTCAGCGCCTGGGTAAACCGCGCCGTGCTGTCGTTTTCAAGCTTTTTAAGGTGTTTGACCCGTTTACCCAACTGCACCGTGGCGTAGATCACTAACGGATTGAACAGCAAGATCAACAGCGCCAACTGCCAGTGCATCCACAACAAAATCGCCGACGTGCCCACCAGCGTGAGCATCGCCACCAGAAACCGGCTCAAGGTCTCGCCCACGAACTTGTCCAGGGTGTCCAGGTCGGTCACCAGGTGCGTGGTCACGGTCCCGCTGCCCAGGCTCTCGTATTCCGCCAGCGAGATGCGCTTGAGGCGCTCGATCAATCGCAGGCGGATGCGAAACACGATGTCCTTGGCCAACCGCGAAAACAGCCGCGCCTGGAGCACGTTGAACAACAATGCGCCACAACGCAGCATCAATGTCACCAGCAGCATCAGTCCGATATACCCCACTGAAGACTGCAATGTGGTCGGCAAAAACTGATTCATCACTTTGAGCGCGGCATCGCCATTGCCCAGCAACACCTCGTCCACCAGCAAGGGCAGCAACAAGGGAATCGGCACACTGCACAGGGTGGCCAGTACTGCGACGCCATTGGCGATCCACAGCGCTTTTTTATGACGCAGGGCCAGTCGACGGATTTCGGCCCAGGTCAGGCGATCCGGTTGGGAAGTTGTCAGAGGGGATTCCTTGGCGTCAGGCACGCGCGGCACGATCCAGCCAGCGTCCGAGCAGATCGGACAAAGGCTCGAGTGCTTGATAGCCATTGGTTAGCAAGGCCAACTGGCCATTGCGTTCAGCCAACAGCGTCGGGAACCCGGCGATGCCCAAATCCTGCACCCAGGTAAAATCAGCCGCCGTTGCGGCATGTTGTTGCACACTGTCGAAAGCCGCCGCAAATTCGATGCGTGGCACACCCGCTGTTTCGGCCAGCTCCACCAGCACGCTGGCCTGGGTCACATCTCGGCCCTGCACGTAGAACGCCTGCTGGATCAAACCCAGCAGGGTCCACGCACAATCGGGGGCCAGGCTGCGCGCCGCGACGATAGCCCGGCAGGCAGGCTCGGTGTCGTACACAAAACCCTCGGGCAAGGCCCCGTCAAAGGTGAACGGCTGCCCGGTGGCCTCAGTGACCGCCTGCCAATGCTCCAGAATGTAGCGACGGGTGCCGGGTTCGAGCGCAGAGCCGCTGCCTGTACGCAACCCGCCAACCACCAGATGCAGCTCAACACCGGCCGCCTGCGCCTGCTCGACCAAGGCCCGGGCGGTAGGCGCAAACCCCCAGCACCACGAACACATGGGGTCCATCACATAAAGCAGGCGCGCTGACATGGCTCAGGCCTCGGCAGGTTTACGGTAGTTGTGGCCAATCGGGTGTGGCAGGTTACGGGCCTTGGCCAGTTCGATCTGCTTTTGGCGGTCGATGGCGCTGCGACGGGTTTTCTCGCTCAGCTTGTCCCAGCAATGCGGGCAACTGATACCCGGCTGATAATGCTCGGACTCACGGTCTGCCGCGCTGATCGGCGTGCGGCAGGCGTGGCACTGATCGTATTCGCCTTCGGTCAGGTCGTGGCGCACGGTGACACGGTTGTCGAACACGAAGCAGTCGCCCTGCCATTTGGTTTCTTCCTGAGGGACCTCTTCGAGGTACTTCAGGATCCCGCCCTTGAGGTGATAGACCTCGTCAAAGCCCTGACTGAGCATGTAGCTCGAGGCTTTTTCGCAACGAATGCCGCCCGTACAGAACATGGCGATTTTCTTGTGCCTGGCCGGGTCGAAGTTGGCTTTGATGTAGTCCGGGAACTCACGGAAGCTGGTGGTTTTAGGGTCGATAGCGCCTTCAAATGTACCGATAGACACTTCGTAGTCATTGCGCGTGTCGATCAGCAACACCTCTGGATCGCTAATCAGCGCGTTCCAGTTCTCGGGGTCGACGTAGGTACCGACTTTCTTGTTCGGGTCTACGCCTTCAACGCCGAGGGTGACGATTTCTTTCTTCAGCTTGACCTTGGTCCGGTAGAACGGCTGGTCGTCGCAATAAGATTCTTTGTGGTCGATATCGACCATCCGCGGGTCATTCTTGAGCCAGGCCATCAGCCCGTCGATGCCTTCACGGCTGCCGGAAACCGTGCCGTTGATGCCTTCTTCAGCGATCAACAGGGTGCCTTTGATACCGTTGTCGACCATGGCGTTGAGCAAGGGCTCGCGCAGTTCAACGTAGTCTTCAAGGGTGACGAATTTATACAGTGCAGCGACAACGATTGGCGCAGTCATGGGACGCTCTCCAGGTGGCTACCCTCGTAAGGGGTGAACCGGATCCAAAAAAAAACGCGCCGGCTAAGCGGCGCGCTGCGGATTCTAGCAAAAAGCCCGCAGATTAAGCCAACGGGCGATCACCGCCGGCACAGGTCGGCGATGCCGGGGCTGTGCCGATTTTCGCCCATTCTTCAGGCGTGTACGTGTGCAAGGCCAACGCATGGAACTCGCCCATCAAGTCACCCAGGGTGGCGTATACCTTTTGGTGACGCTTGACGCTGTTGAGCCCGGCAAACTGCTCGCTGACCACCACGGCCTTGAAGTGCGTCTGCAAACCGCGGCTGTGCATGTGGCTTTCATCCAGCACGCTCAGGTGCACGGGCTGCAACGCACTCAGCGCCGATTCAATACGTTGTTGCATGTTCATTCAGGCTCCGCTTACTTCTTTTTGGCCGGGGCCGCTTTTGGCTCCAGCTCAGCGGTCATGTCCGCCAGCAGCTTGTTGACCACCGGTACGGCGCTCTCCAGTTTGGCCTGGGTCATTTGCGCCGATTGCTGCGTCAGCTGAGGCATTTTTTCCAGCACTTTTTTACCCAGTGGCGACTGGTAGAACGCAACCAGTTCCTTGAGCTCGGGTTCGCTGAAGTTGGTGGTGTACAGCTTGACCATGTCCGGCTTCAGCTTGTCCCAGCCAATGGCCTGGTCCAGCGCGGTGTTGGCCTTGGCCTGGTAGGTTTCCAGCAGGGCTTTCTTGGAGGCAGGTGCTTTGGTCTGCTCAAAACGCTGAGCGAACATTTGCTGCACTTGCATGTATACCGGGGTACCCAGCTTGTCGGCATGGGCCAGCTTCAGGAAGGTTTCAGCACTGGCAGCGTGGCTGGCAGCATCGGCAAAAACCTGGCCGCTGGCGCATACCAGAGCAACTGCTGTACAGATGGCGCGAAGACGGGTCATCGAGTTTCCTTTATCTAGCAAGCGAGGTCGAACCCCAAGGACGCCCATTCTGCGCCTAACAAAGTGTGTCACTCAACCCCGGCGCTGAGAGGGGGAGGTTCATCCTGTCGACAAAAGTCGATAGAACCAAAGATTGAACCCCTTTCCCCGATACACGCCTAAGCTCAGTGATCACATTCTGAGAGGAAGCAGCCTGATGAGCCGTATCGAAACCGACAGCCTGGGTGAAGTGAATGTGCCGGAAGAGGCCTATTGGGGCGCGCAGACCCAACGTTCGCTGATCAACTTTGCCATCGGCAACGAGAAAATGCCGCTGCCGGTGTTGCATGCACTGGTACTGATCAAAAAAGCTGCGGCCCGGGTCAATGACCGCAATGGCGACTTGCCTGCTGACATTGCACGCCTGATCGAACAGGCCGCCGATGAAGTGCTGGCCGGAGAACACGATGACCAGTTCCCGCTGGCCGTTTGGCAGACCGGCAGCGGCACCCAAAGCAACATGAACGCCAACGAAGTGCTGGCCGGGCGCGCCAACGAGCTGGCCGGCAAGGGCCGGGGCGGAAAGTCGCCCGTGCACCCCAATGACCACGTCAACCGCTCCCAAAGCTCCAACGACTGCTTTCCCACGGCCATGCATATCGCCGTGGCCAAAGCCGTGCATGAACACTTACTGCCCGCGATCAGCGAACTGACCGGCGGCCTGGCAGAACTGTCGGCGCGCCACATGAAACAGGTGAAAACCGGACGCACCCACATGATGGATGCCACGCCGATCACCTTTGGTCAGGAAGTGTCTGCGTTTATAGCGCAATTGGATTACGCCGAACGCGGCATCTACGCGGCAATGCCCGCTGTCTATGAATTGGCCCAGGGAGGCACCGCTGTCGGGACGGGTTTGAACGCGCCCCACGGTTTTGCCGAGGCCATTGCTGCGGAATTGGCGGCGCTGTCCGGCTTGCCGTTCGTCACGGCCCCCAACAAATTCGCTGCACTGTCGGGTCATGAGCCATTAACCAACCTGTCGGGGGCTCTCAAAACCCTCGCCGTCATGTTGATGAAATTGGCCAACGACTTCCGCCTGCTGGGTTCGGGGCCACGCGCGGGCTTGGCCGAAATAAAACTTCCGGCCAATGAGCCGGGCAGCTCAATCATGCCGGGCAAGGTCAACCCGACCCAGTGCGAGGCGCTGTCAATGCTGGCCTGCCAGGTCATGGGCAATGATGTGACGATCGGCTTTGCTGCCAGCCAGGGTCATTTGCAACTCAACGTGTACAAACCGGTCATCATCCACAACCTGCTGCAGTCGATCCAATTGCTGGCAGACGGCTGCAGCAACTTCCAGAAGCATTGCGTCGCAGGGCTGGAAGTCGATGCGGCAAAAATGGCCGAACACTTGGAACGCGGCCTGATGCTGGTGACCGCGCTCAACCCGCATATCGGTTATGACAAATCGGCAGAAATTGCCAAAAAAGCCTATGCCGAGGGCCTGACCCTGCGCGAGGCCGCACTGGCGCTGGGTTATTTGACGGACGAAGAGTTCGACCAGTGGGTACGGCCCGAGAACATGCTGGGAACAGGCAAACACTGACATCCGCCCCGCCTGCCCTCACAGCTGCGCAGCGCGTGGCTGCGAGGTCAGGCGCCGCCTCTGCCGCCCTTACTTCTTGCGCTTTTTATCGTGCTTGTCACGCTTCTCGAACGCGGCTTCCAGCGCGTCATTGATTGTGCGTAGCACTTTGACCCGCGCCCAGCGCTTGTCGTTGGCTTCCACCAGGGTCCAAGGCGAAATCTCGGTGCTGGTGCGGTCCACCATGTCGCACACGGCGGTGCGGTACTCGTCCCACTTTTCGCGGTTGCGCCAGTCTTCTTCGGTAATTTTGAAACGTTTGAACGGGATCGTTTCGCGCTCCTGAAAACGTTCCAGCTGGGTGTCTTTGTCAATCGCCAGCCAAAACTTGACCACGATGACGCCCGCATTACTGAGCTGCTCTTCGAAGTCGTTGATCTCGCCATATGCACGCAACCAGTCCTGCGGCGGGCAAAAGCCTTCAATGCGCTCCACCAATACGCGTCCGTACCAGGAGCGGTCAAAGATGGTGAACTTGCCCCGTGCCGGGATCTGCCGCCAAAAGCGCCACAGGTAAGGCTGAGCACGCTCATCTTCCGAAGGGGCCGCAATTGGCACGATGCTGTATTGACGAGGGTCAAGCGCCGCCGCCACGCGACGAATCGAGCCGCCCTTGCCCGCCGCATCGTTGCCTTCAAATACCGCGACCAGCGCGTGACGACGCATACGCTTGTCACGCATCAGACCGGACAGGCGCGCTTGCTCGGTAATCAACTGTTCTTGATAGTCGTCCTTGTCCAGACGGTGGGTCATGTCCAGACAATCGAGCAGGCTCTTGCCATCAATATGCGCTGGCAATGGCGGCACGCTGATCGAGCGCACCCGGGCTTTGGGCGTGTTGATGGCCGCCTGCAAACCTTCCAGCAGGATCTTGCCCACAGTCAGGCTGCGGTAGTACGGATCCACCCCTTCCACGATGTTCCAAGGCGCATAGTCGCGACTGGTGCGACGGATCATGCGCTCACCGAAATGCACCACTTTGTCGTAAGTTTCAGACTGTTGCCAGTCCAGCGGGCTGATGCGCCAACTGTGCAGCGGGTCGTCTTTCAAGGCTTTGAGCCGAGCTTTCATTTGCTTTTTGGACAGGTGAAACCAGAACTTCAAAATCACTGCGCCTTCATTGCACAGCAGTTTTTCCAGGCGCTCGGCACCGTTGATCGCCTGATCAAGCACCGCATCCTTGAAATGGCCATGCACCCGCCCTTGCAGCATCTGGCTGTACCAGTTGCCAAAGAACACCCCCATCCGCCCTTTGGCCGGCAGTTGACGCCAGTAACGCCACGCCGGAGGGTGCGCCAGCTCTTCATCGGTCTGGGTATCGAAGGTGCGCACTTCGATCAGGCGCGGGTCCATCCATTCATTAAGCAACTTGACCGTTTCGCCCTTGCCAGCGCCTTCGATGCCATTGATCAACACAATCACCGCAGAGCGTTTCTGCTGGTGCAGTTCGTACTGGGCCTCAAGCAAGGCCTCGCGCAGCGCAGGCACTTCGTTGTCGTACGTTTCTTTGTCGATGAAGTGGCCGATTTCAGCGGATTCGAACATGGAAAGCTCCCTGGCAAGATGCCCACAAGACTAGCGGAATGATCTGTCATGCGTAGGAAAGAATGCTCACACACCTGTCAGGGATCATTCCCGCTTCTGCCAATCCGCTAGAATGACCGCCTTGCCGATGCCGAGCCCCCTATGACAATTGAAATGCCCAATGCCCAGCTCGACTGGGATGACCAGGGTCGCCCCCATTCGCGACTGTTTGACGACGTGTACTTTTCGGACAAATCGGGTCTGGAGGAAACCCGTTATGTCTTTATCGAACAGAATGCCCTCAGAGAGCGTTTTGCCGCCCTGCCCGCCAACGCGCCATTTGTGATTGGTGAAACCGGCTTCGGCACCGGGCTTAATTTTCTGTGCGCATGGCAGCTGTTTGACGAAACCGCGCCGCCCGACGCTCGCCTGCATTTCATCAGTGTCGAAAAATACCCGCTGACCCGCGAGGACTTGCAACGCGCCCTTGGGCTATGGCCTGAACTGGCGACTTACAGCGAACAGTTGCTGGCCAGCTATTTCGCCATTCATCCGGGGTTTCAAACCCTCAGCCTGGCCAATGGCCGGGTCACCCTGACCTTGTTGATCGGTGACGTGCTGGAACAGCTGCCGCAGCTGGATGCACAGGTCGACGCCTGGTTTCTGGACGGCTTTGCCCCGGCGAAAAACCCGGACATGTGGACGCCCGAACTGTTTGCGCAGTTGGCACGCCTGGCCGCACCCGACGCCACCATCAGCACGTTCACCAGCACCGGCTGGGTGCGCCGCGCCTTGAACGAGGCCGGCTTCAAGATGCGCCGCACGCCCGGCATCGGGCACAAGTGGGAGATTCTGCGGGGCGTGTTCCTGGGCGCGCCACAAACAGCCGTGCCAGTCGCGGGCGAAAAACCCTGGTTCGCACGCCCGCCTAAGCCCCAGGGGCCCCGCACTGCACTGGTGATCGGTGGTGGACTGTCAGGCTGCGCCAGTGCCAATAGCCTGGCCAGGCGCGGTTGGAAGGTGACTGTACTGGAGCGTCACGAACGGCTCGCCAAAGAAGCATCGGGCAACCCACAGGGCGTGTTGTACCTCAAGCTTTCCGCCCACGGCACCGCACTGTCGCAGATGATCGTGTGTGGTTTCGGTTACACCCGTCGCGTGCTTGAGCAGTTGCAGCGCGGCCGCGACTGGGATGACTGTGGCGTACTGCAACTGGGCTTTAATGCCAAGGAAGCAGACCGTCAGGCGCAACTGGCCGACGCCTTTTCTCCTGCTTTAGTCCATTGGCTGGATCAGGCGCAGGCGCAAGCAAAGGCCGGTGTTGCGTTAGCCCATGGCGGTCTGTTCTATCCCGAAGGTGGCTGGGTGCACCCGCCTGCGTTATGCCAGTTTCAGACCTTGCACCCCAACGTGAAGGTCTTGATCCACCATGACGTGTTGCAACTCAACAACGTGGATGGCCAGTGGCAAGCGCTGCAGGACGACCGCGTTCTGGCCAGTGCGTCGGTGGTGGTATTGGCAGGTGCCGCCGAGGTCAAACGCTTCCCGGCCAGCAGCGGCTTGCCGCTCAAACGCATTCGCGGGCAGATCACTCAGTTGGTCGAAACGGCTGACAGTGCGGCACTGAAAACAGTCGTCTGTGCCGAGGGGTATGTGGCCCCCGGCCGACTTGGCGAGCACACGGTGGGTGCCAGCTTCGATTTTCACAACGACGATTTAACCACCACGCCTGAAGGCCATCAGGGCAATCTGGATTTGCTGGAAGAAATTTCGCCGGACTTGGTACAACGCCTCGGCAAGGGCAACCTGGACCCTGCGACGTTACAGGGTTGGGCGGCCTTCCGTTGCACCAGCCCCGATTACCTGCCCATCGTCGGCCCGCTGGCCGAACCTGAAGCGTTCGCCCAAGCCTATGCCGTGCTGGGCAAGGACGCCCGGCAGGTGCCCGACATCCCGTGCCCTTGGCTGGATGGCCTGTATGTGAACAGCGGCCATGGTTCGCGCGGCCTGATTACCGCCCCGCTGTCGGGCGAGTTGTTGGCTGCATGGATCAATAATGAACCGTTGCCCATGCCAAGGGCCGTGGCCCACGCCTGTCACCCCAATCGCTTTGCGGTACGCGCATTGGTGCGCAGGCTATAAGCGCTCACCCTCAACCTGGCAGTGCTGCAGGCAGCACTGCCAGGGTTTTACTCAAACTCCAGGCATCCACTGCCGCTTCCATGGCAGCGCGTACCTCGCTGACAAGCCGTAAATAACGCTCACTGTTCATCTCAGGGGATTTGCGCAGCAATTCGCTCAACTGTTCAAAATAAGGCGCGGTCAGGTGCGAAAACTCCGCCTGATGGTTGCGGATCAGCTGCGCCCGCCAGAACTCTGTTCGGCTGATAAAGTTGGCCAGCGCAGCGGTTTTTTCGGCTACCTCAACCCGCGCACGGGCATCCTCCAGATCGGCTTGGGTCACCCCGGCAATCTCCTTGAACGTCATGCTGCGCGGTTGATCCGGCAAACCCAGCACCTGAGCCAGACCGGTTCTGTAAGCCAAATGCACTTCGACGTCATCAGGTGCCGGCCCACCTGCTGCCACACGGGCTTCGCACACTTCGCTGGCCACTTTACCCACCTGATCCAACCTGAACAGACCCGTGGCAAAGCTCAGCAGCTCGGACTCCTGTGCCGGGCCCTGCGCTTCAAGCCTGGCCAGGTGCAAGGTTATCTCTAATGCACTGAAGGTCATGGCGACACTGTCTGTGCAACTGCGCGGGGCTGCGGCGATGCTCAGCAAATCTCGGCGCAGCGTGGAGCTTTCGCTCGCCGCTTCAATCATTTCCCACACTCGACGGCTTAAATCCTGACGCACAGTCTGGGCGTCAGCGGTGGTGGTCAAGCGGCTGATCACCGTGAAGAAGTCTTCAGACGCCGGTTCGGCCTTCAGCTCGGCCCACAACCGTTCACGCTGCACACGTTCATGATTGGTAATCCCCGAGGTCCAGAACTCAAAGGCGGCCGCTTCGCTCATCAAATCCTCGGTGTTGATCCCCAGGCTGCTACCGCCCTGAGACACAAAGCGCGCCAGACGCAGACGGGCGGCGGGTGATAGAGGATTACCCGACAGGGAGATATTGCGCGTGAGGGTGGGCGACGTCTGGTACACCAGCTCGGGAATGTCGACCAACTGGTTTTCCCGCAGATCGGCCGCTTCTAGCAGCGGTCGCGAAATCAGCCCCTCAGGCCATTGTTGAATCCAGGTGCGACGCAAGTACACACGGCGCAGGTAGGGAAGTCCGCTCAAATCCAGCAACGGCCCGAGCAAGTTGTCATTCAAATCCAACGTTTCAAGCCGGTGCATTGACCTCATAACCGCCGCATCCGCTGACGAGAGGTACAGCAGGTTGTGCGCCAATGACAAATGACGCAGTCGGGGCATCCTGGCCAATTGCGGCGGCAGGTAAACCATTCGGTTGTGGTCCATCTGCAACGACGTCAAGCCGGTGAAATGCTCCAGAAACGAAGCCGCGGTGTCACGGCAATCCATGTGGTTCAGGTTCAAGTCGGTGACATGACTGAAGTCGATCTGCGCCGCGAGCCGAGGCAGATTGCCTACACGCAAGCCATTGAGGTTCAACTCGTAGGTCTGACTTTGACTGACCCAGGGCATGTGTGCCGGATCTTTACGCCAACTGCGCTCTATCAGTCCCGCCGCCTGGTATCGGCTTTCCGGGTAGTCATGCAGCGCGGGTGCGCCGGACATTTCTGAAGGGGCAACGTTAATCCATTCCTGAAGGGTTTCACGCAACAGGTTTCGTTGACGTTTGCGGGCGCGCACATACAGCAGCGGGTCTTGTTGACTCTCCGTGATTGAGTCCAGATACGCCTGCACGTAATCATCGTAGAACTCGGGATACAGGTCGCGCACTCGACGGCGTAAAGCACGGGAGTAGCGTCCTTGATCCAGCCCGCACAACGGATACCCCAATTGGCCATTGGCCATGCGCGTAGGCGCTTTAAAGCGCGGCTTGATCGATTGCATGCCCAAGGCCTGTGCGCACGCTTCACGCTGACTGGCCGCCATGGAACCCAAGGCAGCGTTAAAGCGAGCCTCTTCATTAGCCGTCGAAAACCCCAACGTTTCACGCTCGGCCTTACTCAACAGTTTAAAAACGGCGCTCGACAACAGGGCATCTTCACCGGGTTGCAGCGCATAACGTCCGCGTTCAAGCACGTAGCGCTGATAACCCTGCCCGGTTTTGACAATTAATCGCGCCGGGTGGGGGTCGCGGCCCCAGCGTTGCAAGGATGCGCCAAAGGTCGAGCCGTCCCGCAGCTCACATGAAACGCTGGCCGGCCAATGGGGCAATTGATCGAGAAAGTGCCTGATCAGTCGCTCGGTATCCGCTGCCGCAGGCGTGTGCGAGGTCAGGTAAAAGCCTTCAAAGGCGCGGTTCAAGCGTCCATCGTATAAGTACGCACGCGCATGTTCCGCCAAGGGTAATGGCACCTTACCCGCGCTCAAGCTGGCGCGTTGCACATCGGTGGCCGACGCCACCAACGACTGCGCAACGGGTTGCGGCAGACCGGGGAACACCGCCTCAATGGTCTTGACCCGGGGGGAGTCCGACACATTGAAGCGCCCGTACAGACGCTCGAACAGCGCCCCGCGATGATCACGGGCATACCCGCTCAACGCGTTGGCCAAGGATGCAACGGGCAACGGTGACACGGGGATTTCGCGACCCAGTAGTCCCTGCATTTGCTCTACGGACAACGCCGTCAGAACCGCTTCAAGCACCTTGCCTTGCTCAAGGATTGGGTGGGTGATACTGATCCGGTTCGCGCCCTGCGCAACACCATACTCAAGGTCGCGGCCCCCGGCCCCGTTGATCAGCGTCAGCCCCTTACCTGCAGGCCACCCCGGTAAATCCGGCAGCAGGCTCAATTGCAGGTCAGCCCATTTAGCATGGGTGTAGTCACCCGTCTGCATGTGTTCAATGAAATCGCTGATTTGACGGTCTATCTCAAAGCGTTTCAGGCTCACACTCAATAGCGGGGGTGGCATCAGATTCTCCAGATGAACCCTGCGCATGACGTCTGGCTCGGTGCCCGTCAATGCCATCACTCGCGCCAGCGACGGTTCGTCCAAACTGGAAAAGTGATGGCCCAATCGCCCCAGTAACACGCCGCTGCCCTCCCATTCCAGCGGGCGTTCATGTGCGTGCTGCCAGGCACCGTGCTGATTGTGCAGCAACCCTGGCTTGTACGCGTGTGGCCGACGCGGGTGGACAATACGCCACTGCCGGGCCGCGCTGTCGTGCTCCACGGCAAAGTGCTTGCCATTGACCGTGACAAGTTGCTTGCCTTCAACGTTGAAAAAACCTTGAGCGTCCCGCGTGTACTGATGCAGCTCGGCCGCACCGCTGTGAGCGTAATGATTCACCTGTTTATTCCATAACCGGGCCGTGCCGTCCTGACGAATGACGGGCTGAAAGTCTTCAAAATAACTGTGGGTGGCTGCACTCAAGCGGTTGCTGAGTTTTTTAACCACTACGCCCCCAACCACCGTGGCGGCCGTGGCGGCCATGTCCAGCGCCACGTTCAACAAGTGCTCACGCGCATGATCAACATCCCCATGGGCCCAGTCATCAACGCCTTCGTACACCTCTACAAGCATTTGACCCACCGCAAGGGCCAACATCGCGCCGCCCAGCACTGGCACAAACAAGGACGCCACATTGACGATAAACAGGCCGACACCCTGGTAGAGCTGCCATTTCTTCTCGCGCTCCTGCGCATCCAGCACGCCCGTAGGAACGGCCAGCACTTGGGCTTCGGCAAACATGTTTTTTAATTGCACCGCACACAGGTAATGCGCAGCGCTCAAGCTCAAGGGCGTCGTGACCAGCCCCATTCGTTCGGGGAGGGCCCGCACCTTCTGCAAAAACACAGGCCGGTCGCCCAGGGCAACAAAACGTGAGAAAAAATCCACGTACTCTGATCGTCGCAGCCGGACCTTCAACTCTTCAATGAAGACCTGCAGCGAACTGAACTCAAAGAACGGTGCCACGGGATCATTGGGGATGTAGACGATCACCCGCTGATCGGGATGCAGCAAGGGCGCATTGGCCGTAAAGATCACAACCCCGTCAATCACGCTATCGAGCAGTGACAACGAACTGAGCTGAAGGGGTTTGCCGTCCAGTGTTGCGCCACGCCCCCTCGTTCCCGAGGAAGCGTGCTCGCCCAGCAGGGCAATCAGGGCTGTATGGGCAGAGTCGCTGATGTGTTTTTTCAGGAACGCTACGCGGGCATCGACCTCCATGTCATAACGTTTGAGCAAACGCAGGTTGGACTCAGTCTCCTGCTCCCTGACGCTTTGCGCTGTCACCCCGCTGGGCGCCACTCCCAAGAAGTCTTGCAGGTACTGCTGATATTTGAGCCCCAAGTTAAGCTCGCGGCACAACGCCGCAAAGTGGCGCGGATGCACAGGGCTGATTGCCCCCTGTTGCCGCGTCAGGCGAATCCGGCTTTGCGGATTGAAGCCGCCAGGAAGAGCCTCGTCTTCGGAAAAGTTCTGAAGCGCCGCCCACAGCAGCGTTTTGGGCTCATCCAGCAAGGTGTAATGGCGAATCGTGGCAAGGAGCGTGTCGTCCGTGATCAGGTGCACATGCACGATGTGCAGGTGATCATGAAAAATGTCGAGCGCGTGGCCAAAGCGACGTTTGACCTCCGCTGCCAGAAGCGGGGCGCAATACGCTTCAATGCCTTCCAGTTCGGAAAAACGCTGGCCGGACAAGGCATGGTAAGCACGGCTTTGAGCCATGGCCGTGTTCAACGCCTTGATGGCATCCGGTGTTGCATTCACCAGCCACTTGGGCATATGCCCGCGAACGAGTTCCAGGGGTTCCAACTCACTCAGGGTGGAATCACGGGCATCAAGGGGTAACGTTAGGGGGGTATCAGTCATATCAACCGCTCGGGGCAAGGACGAAGAAGCACTCCACGCTATCCCCGCACGGCTTGTGCAATGACCTAGATAAATATGACCGGTGCAAATCCTGCGCCCAGTTCACAGCCTTGACCGGGAATTGACGAACGGTCCCCTCGGCATTCAGGCCTTTTAATCCCGATTTTTTCACAGCGCGAATAGGTGCAGGCTAGCCTGGGAGCCGCGCCAGGGCGCGATGGAGGCTCCAAGGCTGCGCACGGCATTTCCGGCTGTGGCTACAAAAAAAGGGCAAGCCCCCTGACCACTCGCGAACTTTTTTGAACGATCGCGCTTTCCAGGGACTCACAAAAACCAAGTCACTAAAAGCGGCGCGCTCTGACTGTGTATTCGCGCCGGAAGGATCGGGAGACAGGTCAGAGCAACATGTCCGATCCGAAACAGGGCCTGAACGCTACGGGTTGTTAGCACTGCGTACGCTGGGTTCGAGACACGGCAAAACGACCGACACCCGTCACACGTATGCCACAGTGTTTGAGAGACGGGATGAAGTCGGCGTTTATTGCCCCACCCAACGTGGTCTCGGCGTGCAGAACGTGCTTTCGATCTCTGCAACGCAGTACGCAGTGCGTACTGCACTCACAGCAGTAGCGAGAGAGGCCCGGATTTAAAAGGGTTCAAGCAGTATGTGCGGATTAGCTGGAGAGTTACGTTTTGATCAACAACCTGCCGACCTGGCAGCCATCGAACGCATCACCCACCACCTTGCACCCCGTGGCCCCGATGCCTGGGGATTTCACAGCCAAGGGCCGATAGCCCTCGGGCATCGCCGGCTGAAAATCATGGACCTGTCCGATGGTTCAGCCCAGCCAATGATCGATAGCCAATTGGGCCTTTCACTGGCGTTCAACGGTGCGATCTACAACTTCCCCGAACTGCGCGCTGAACTCGAAGCCCTCGGTTATGCCTTTTACTCCGGGGGCGACACCGAAGTGTTGCTCAAGGGTTATCACGCGTGGGGCGAGGCGTTGCTGCCCAAGCTCAATGGCATGTTTGCCTTTGCCATTTGGGAGCGTGATGCCAAGCGCCTGTTCATTGCCCGCGACCGTTTGGGCGTGAAGCCACTGTACCTGTCGCGCACCGGCGAACGCTTGCGCTTCGCCTCTACCCTGCCGGCCCTGCTCAAAGGCGGCGACATCAGCCCGATGCTCGATCCGGTTGCATTGAACCACTACCTGAATTTCCACGCCGTGGTGCCAGCACCGCGCACCCTGATTGCCGGTATCGAAAAACTGCCGCCTGCCACGTGGCTTCGCATCGACGCCCAAGGCAATACCGAACAGCACACTTGGTGGACGTTACCGTATGGCCCTCACGCCGACGAAACTCACCTGACACTGGAAGACTGGCGCGACCGTGTACTCGACAGCACCCGTGAAGCTGTGGCTATTCGCCAGCGCGCAGCGGTGGATGTCGGCGTACTGCTCTCGGGCGGCGTGGACTCCAGTTTGTTGGTGGGGCTGTTGCGGGAAGTCGGCGTACAAGACTTGTCGACCTTTTCCATCGGTTTTCAGGACGCAGGTGGCGAACGCGGGGACGAATTCCAGTATTCGGACCTGATTGCCAAGCACTACGGCACGCGTCATCACCAACTGCGCATTGGCGAACACGAAATCATTGAGCAACTGCCCGCAGCGTTCCGCGCCATGAGCGAGCCAATGGTTAGCCATGACTGCATCGCGTTTTACTTGCTGTCGCGGGAAGTCGCCAAGCATTGCAAAGTGGTACAGAGCGGCCAGGGCGCCGATGAACTGTTTGCCGGCTACCACTGGTACCCGCAGGTCGATGGCGCCAGCGATCCCTATGCCGCCTATCGCGAGGCTTTTTTTGATCGCAGCTATGACGATTACAAAGCCACTGTGCAGCCACAGTGGCTAACGGCCAATGACGCCGCCGGGGACTTTGTACGCGAGCACTTCGCCCAGCCCGGTGCCGACGCTGGCGTGGACAAGGCGCTGCGCCTGGACAGCACGGTGATGCTAGTGGATGACCCGGTCAAACGCGTCGATAACATGACCATGGCCTGGGGCCTTGAAGCCCGTACGCCGTTTCTCGACTACCGGCTGGCCGAACTGTCAGCGCGTATCCCGGCACGTTTCAAACTGCCGGATGGCGGCAAGCAAGTGCTAAAAGAAGCTGCGCGGCTGGTGATCCCCAGTGAAGTCATTGACCGTAAGAAAGGTTACTTCCCGGTCCCCGGCCTGAAACACTTGCAAGGCGACACCCTGGACTGGGTGCGTGATTTGCTGCTCGACCCCAGCCAGGACCGCGGCCTGTTCCAGCCTGCCATGCTGGACCGCCTGCTGACCCACCCGCAAAGCCAGTTAACGCCGCTCAACGGCTCCAAGTTATGGCAACTGGCCGCCCTGAACCTGTGGCTGAGCGAACAAGGAATCTAACCCATGAAACCCCTCGCCACCGCCTACAGCCAACGCTTGTTGCGCGGACAAGCCCCGACTTACGAACGCCTGCAAGCGCGTTTTGCCGAAGACGGCAGTGCGCTCGATGCCCAGCCGGTAGCCGTGCACTGCGGCTGGGGACGCCTGCTGATCGGGCACACCTTTCCCGACCCGGCCAGCTTGGCCAACGAACTCTTGAATGAGCAAACCGGCGAGCGTGATATCGCCCTGTATGTGGCAGCGCCGCAACAGGTCCTGGCACAGTCGCCCCAGCAGTTGTTTCTCGATCCCTCGGACACCTTGCGCCTGTGGTTTACCGACTACCGTCAGGCCACCCGCGTGTTTCGCGGCTTTCGTATTCGCCGGGCGCAAACCGATGCTGATTGGGATGCCATCAATTCGCTGTACATCGCCCGCAACATGTTGCCGATTGACCCAACGCTGCTGACTGCCCGCCATCAGGGCGGCCCGGTGTACTGGATCGCGGAAGATGAAGACAGTGGCGCGGTGATCGGCAGCGTCATGGGGTTGAATCACCACACCGCCTTTCACGACCCGGAAAACGGCAGCAGCCTGTGGTGCCTGGCGGTCGATCCGCTGTGCCCGCGCCCCGGGGTCGGTGAGGTGCTGGTCCGCCATCTGGTGGAGCATTTCATGAGCCGTGGCCTGAGTTACCTCGACCTGTCGGTGCTGCACGACAACCAGCAGGCGAAGAATCTCTACAACAAGCTCGGGTTTCGCACCCTCTCGACCTTTGCCATCAAGCGCAAGAACGGCATTAACCAGCCTCTTTTTCTCGGCCCCGGCCCTGAAGCCGGGCTCAATCCTTATGCACGAATCCTGGTGGAAGAAGCCTACAAGCGCGGGATCGACGTGCAGATTGATGACGCCTCGGCCGGGCTGTTCACCCTCAGCCACGGCGGACGGCGCATTCGGTGCCGCGAGTCGCTGTCGGACCTGACCAGCGCCATCAGCATGAGTTTGTGTCAGGACAAAAGCCTGACCCACAAGGTGTTGAGTGACGCGGGCCTGAGCTTGCCGACGCAACAACGGGCGGGGGGAGCCGACGATAACCTGGCGTTTCTGGAGCAGCACAGACGCATCGTGGTCAAACCGCTGGACGGCGAGCAAGGCAATGGCGTGGCCGTTGACTTGAGCGATATTGAGCAGGTGCAGCAGGCCATCGAAGCTGCACGAACGTTTGACAGTCGCGTGCTGCTGGAAAGTTTCCACGAAGGCCTCGACCTGCGCATTGTGGTGATCGGCTTTGAAGTGGTGGCCGCCGCTATCAGGCGCCCCGCGCAGGTGGTGGGCGATGGTCACCACAGTATCCTGCAACTGATTGAAGCGCAGAGCCGCCGACGTCAGGCCGCCACCGATGGCGAGAGCCGCATTCCCGTCGATGCTGAAACCGAGCGCACCGTGCAGGCGGCCGGCTATGAGTTCACCCATATTCTGCCAGCCGGGGAAGTGTTGGCTGTGCGCCGCGCCGCTAACCTGCACACCGGCGGGTGCCTGGAAGATGTCACGGACATCTTGCACCCGGTGCTGGCGGATGCCGCGGTGCGTGCCGCTCGGGCGCTGGACATCCCCGTGGTAGGGCTCGACCTGATGGTGCCCGCTGCCGACCAACCCGAGTACGTGTTTATCGAAGCCAATGAGCGGGTCGGGCTGGCCAACCATGAGCCACAACCTACCGCCGAACGCTTTATCGACTTGTTGTTTCCTCACCGTCAGCCTGTGCCGTAGGTCCAGTCGCTGAACATCCCATCAGGCCCCCGTACGCAGCGCGTGCGGTGGGTCTCGCGTCAGGAGTGTTTATGAATCGCACGTTCCCCGAACCCGACCTCGATTACCTGCAACGGGTATTGCTGGAAATGCTAGCCATCCCCAGCCCCACAGGTTTCACCGATACCATCGTGCGCTACGTGGCCGAACGCCTTGAGGAATTGGGTATTCCCTTTGAACTCACCCGGCGCGGCACGTTACGCGCCACCCTCAAGGGGCAGAAAAACAGCCCGGATCGCGCTGTCTCTGCGCACCTGGACACCATTGGCGCCAGCGTACGGGCAATCAAGGACAACGGGCGTCTGGTACTGGCTCCGGTGGGTTGCTGGTCCAGCCGGTTTGCCGAAGGCAGTCGCGTAAGCCTGTTTACCGACAACGGTGTCATCCGCGGCAGTGTGTTGCCCTTGATGGCGTCCGGTCATGCATTCAATACCGGAGTGGATGAACTGCCGATCAGTTGGGACCATATCGAGTTGCGTCTGGACGCCTATTGCGCGACCCGGGCCGATTGCGATTCGCTGGGGGTCAACGTGGGAGACTTTGTCGCCTTCGACCCGTTGCCAGAGTTCACCGAAAGCGGTCATATCAGCGCCCGCCACCTGGATGACAAAGCCGGGGTGGCTGCACTGCTGGCAGCCTTGAAAGCCATTGTGGAAAGTGGCGAGCAGCCGCAAATCGACTGTCACCCGCTGTTCACCATCACCGAAGAGACGGGTAGCGGGGCTGCCGCGGCACTGCCTTGGGACGTGAGTGAGTTTGTCGGCATCGACATTGCCCCGGTCGCCCCAGGCCAGCATTCCAGCGAACACGCCGTGAGCGTCGCAATGCAGGACTCAGGCGGCCCTTATGACTATCACTTGTCGCGGCACTTGTTGCGTCTGGGGGCGGAGAACGAACTGCCTGTGCGTCGGGATATGTTTCGCTACTACTTCAGCGATGCGCACTCGGCGGTCACGGCGGGGCATGACATACGCTGTGCGCTGCTGGCATTTGGCTGTGATGCCACCCACGGCTATGAGCGCACGCACATCGATAGCCTGGCGGCGTTAAGTCGATTACTGGGGGCGTACATGATGAGCCCGCCGGTGTTTGCCAGCGATGCACAACCTGCGCAAGGCTCACTGGACAGGTTCAGTCACCAGCTGGAGCACGACACACAAATGGAAAGCGACACCCGGGTGCCATCGGTTGACAGCCTGGTTGGGGATAACCGGAGCTGAAAAGCATCGCTCACCCCAACCGCCTCCCGCAGGGACAGGGTTGGGGTGGGCGCTCTCAGACGTCGGCCTGCGCCCCTTCAAACCACGCCAGTTTTTCACGCAGCAACACCACTTCCCCGACGATGACCAAGGTGGGCGCATGCACTTCGTGCTCTGCCACCAAGGTGGCCAGATTGGCCAGCGTGCCGGTGAACACCCGCTGATTGGTCGTGGTGCCCTGCTGGATCAACGCTGCCGGGGTATCAGCGGCGCGACCATGTTTGATCAACTGTTCGCAGATGATCGGCAACCCCACCAGCCCCATGTAAAACACCAGGGTTTGCGCCGGGGCGACCAGATCGCTCCAAGGCAAATTGCTGGTGCCATCCTTTAAGTGGCCGGTGACGAATCGAACCGACTGCGCGTAGTCACGGTGGGTCAACGGAATCCCGGCGTAGGCGGCACAACCGCTGGCCGCCGTGATCCCCGGCACCACCTGGAACGGAATTCCATGGGCGGCCAGCTCTTCGATTTCCTCACCGCCGCGCCCAAAGATGAACGGATCGCCACCTTTAAGGCGCACCACACGCTTGCCCTGCTTGGCCAGGTCCACCAGTTGCTGGTTGATCTGATCTTGCGGGACCGCATGTTCGGCACGGCGCTTGCCGACATAAATGCGCTCGGCATCACGGCGGCACAGTTCAAGGATTGCAGGTGCCACCAAGCGGTCGTACAGCACCACATCGGCTTGTTGCATCAAACGCAGTGCGCGGAATGTGAGCAAGTCCGGATCGCCCGGCCCGGCTCCTACCAGGTAAACCTCGCCGGTAGCCAGGCTCGCCTCGCCATTGATTTTGGCCAGCAACAAGCGCTCCGCTTCGCCACCCTGCCCGGCCAACTGGCGATCGGCAATCGGGCCTTGGAACACGTCTTCCCAAAATGCACGTCGCTGTTGCACGTCCGGAAACAGGCCTTTGACCTGCGCCCGAAAACGCGCCGCAAGGCCCGCCAATTGACCGTAGGTCGATGGAATCCAGGTTTCGAGCTTGGCGCGGATCAAGCGGGCCAAGACGGGCGCATCGCCCCCGCTGGACACCGCAATCACTAACGGCGAGCGATCAACGATGGCGGGGAAAATCACGCTGCACAGTGCAGGTGCGTCCACCACATTGACCGGCACGCAACGCCGATGAGCGTCGGCGCTGACTTGGGCATTGAGCGGTTCGTCGTCGGTGGCGGCAATGATCAGCACGCACCCTTCCAGGTCCGCTTCCACATAGCCGCGCAAGACTTGCTCACCACCGCTGCTGTCGATCAACGCGCACAACTGCGCCTCAATGGCGGGTGCAACTACCCGCAACACCGCACCGGCGTCTGCCAGCAGCCGGGACTTGCGCAAGGCAATCTCCCCGCCGCCGACCACCAGGACACGGCTGCCACGCAGGTTATGAAACAGCGGCAGAAACTCCATTTAGCCGATGACCTCGATGCCGCCCATGTAAGGCTTGAGCACGTCCGGTACACGGATCGAGCCGTCTGCCTGCTGGTAGTTTTCCAGCACGGCCACCAGCGTACGGCCTACCGCCAGCCCCGAACCGTTGAGGGTGTGAACCAGCTCCGGCTTGCCGGTTTCCGGGTTACGGAAGCGCGCTTGCATACGACGCGCTTGGAAATCACCACAGTTGGAGCACGACGAGATTTCGCGGTACTTGTCCTGGCTCGGAATCCACACTTCCAGGTCGTAGGTCTTGACCGCACTGAAACCCATGTCGCCTGTGCACAGGGCCAGGGTGCGGTACGGCAGTTCAAGCAGCTGCAACACTTTTTCGGCGTTGCCGACCAGACCTTCCAGCGCATCCATCGACGTGGACGGCTCGACGATCTGCACCATTTCAACCTTGTCGAACTGGTGCTGGCGAATCATGCCGCGGGTATCGCGACCCGACGCCCCGGCTTCGCTGCGGAAGCACGGTGTGTGTGCCACGAACTTGATCGGCAGGTTTTTGTGGTCAACGATTTCGCCAGAGACGATGTTGGTCAACGACACTTCAGCGGTCGGGATTAGGTACAGGTCGGCTTCGCCTTCGCGGCTGATCTTGAACAGGTCTTCTTCGAACTTAGGCAACTGGCCAGTACCCTGCAACGCCGGGGCCTGAACCAGATAAGGCGTGTAGGCCTCTTCATAGCCGTGTTCATTGATGTGCAGGTTCAGCATGAACTGCGCCAGTGCGCGGTGCAGACGGGCAATCGGGCCACGCAGCAAGGCAAAACGGGCGCCAGACAATTTGGCGGCCGTTTCGAAATCCAGCCAGCCGTGTTGCTCGCCGAGCGCGACATGGTCCTTGATCTCGAAATCGAAAGCAGCAGGCGTGCCCCAGCGACGAATCTCGACGTTATCATCTTCGTCCGCGCCTACAGGCACGGAAGCGTCCGGCAGGTTAGGCAAGCTCAGCAGGATCGAGTCCAGTTCAGTCTGAATGGCTTCCAGCTCAACCTTGCCGTTGGCCAGATCGCTGCCCATGGTTTCTACGCTGGCCATCAGCGGCGCGATGTCTTCGCCACGTGCCTTGGCTTGACCGATACTTTTGGAGATCGCATTACGCTCTGCCTGCAGCTTCTCGGTCAGGGTCTGGACTTCTTTGCGCTTGGCTTCGAGCGCATCAATGCGCGCCACGTCCAGCGTGAAGCCTCGGGATGCCAGGCGATCCGCTACGTCCTGAAGGTTGCTACGTAACAGTTTGGAATCGAGCATGTCGGTTTCTCGTTTATCAAAGTTTGGTCAGGGACAGGCCAGCCCAGGTTGCGAGCAGCCCGCCGAATACGCTGAGGGCCGCATAGCCCAGTGCCAGTGGCACCTGCCCGCTTTCCAGCAGGCGCACCGTATCCAGTGAAAAGGATGAAAAAGTGGTCAAGCCACCCAGGAAACCCACCAGCAGTCCGGCGCGGACCTCAATCGGTACTTCCGGGCGGATCAGGAAAAGTCCGTAAAGAATGCCAATCAGCAGGCAGCCCACGATATTAACGGCCAATGTCGCGGTATAGAAGTGCCGCGGCCAATTGGCGTTGATCCAGTTTCCGGTCGCAAAGCGCAATAATGTGCCGGCGACACCGCCGATAGAAACAGCTGCGACCAATGGAATCAAGGTTTTCTCCGCTGCAAGGGGCTGGCACGGTCCAGTGCAGCAAGGTGTTTGAGCTTCTCGCCGATTTTAAGCTCCAGGCCGCGCGGCACCGGTTGATAGAGCGGCAAAGGCGCCAGCTCATCGGGGAAATAATCTTCCCCCGCCGCGTAGGCATCCGGTTCATCGTGGGCGTAGCGGTACTCGCCGCCATACCCGAGCTGTTTCATCAGCTTGGTCGGCGCATTGCGTAAATGCAGGGGCACTTCCAGCGAGCCATATTCCGACGCACTGCGCAGCGCAGCCTTGAAACCCATATACACCGCGTTGCTTTTAGGCGCGCAGGCCAGGTAGGTAATCGCCTGCGCCACGGCCAGTTCACCCTCGGGGCTACCGAGACGCTCCTGCACGTCCCAGGCGGCCAGGCACAGGCTCAGGGCCCGCGGATCGGCGTTACCGATGTCTTCACTGGCCATGCGCACCACCCTGCGCGCGATGTACAGCGGGTCGCAGCCGCCATCGATCATCCGCGCAAACCAGTAAAGGGCGCCATCAGGGTTGGAACCACGTACGGATTTGTGCAGGGCCGAGATCTGGTCGTAGAAGGCTTCGCCGCCTTTGTCGAAGCGTCGTTGGGTATCGCCGAGCAGGCTTTGCAGCAAGTCGATACCGATCTCACTGTTGTCCTCGGCCAGGTCTGCGGCGTTTTCCAACAGGTTGAGCAGGCGTCGACCATCTCCATCGGCGGCCCTGAGCAGCACGTGAAAGCCCTCATCACTGAGGGTCAGCCCCCGCTTGCCCAAGCCTTTTTCCTCGGTCAGTGCGCGCTGCACCAGTTTGAGCAATGCCGCTTCATCAAGGCTTTTGAGCACATACACCCGCGCCCGCGAGAGCAGTGCGTTGTTGAGCTCGAAAGACGGGTTTTCCGTGGTGGCGCCAATAAAAATCAGGGTGCCATCTTCCACATAGGGCAGGAACGCGTCCTGCTGCGACTTGTTGAAGCGATGCACTTCATCGACAAACAGAATGGTGCGACGGCCATATTGACCGGCCTGCTGCTTGGCCACTTCCACGGCCTGACGAATCTCTTTGACCCCGGCCAGCACGGCGGAAACCGTTTCAAAGTGTGCATCGGAGACTTGCGCCAGCAACCGCGCCAGCGTGGTTTTGCCCACGCCCGGCGGGCCCCAGAAGATCATTGAATGCAGCGCCCCCTGTTCGAGCGCTTCACGCAAGGGCTTGCCGCGCGCCAGCAAATGTTGCTGGCCCACGTACTCATCCAGGTTGGCGGCGCGCAAACGGGCTGCCAGGGGCTGAGCGATTGGTGCACTTCGAAACAGGTCCATCACTGCTTAAACAACCTCACGTGTGTGCTGCGGGCCAATGCCATGGCGGTGCTCACGCCTTCGCGCAAAGGCGGTGACCAAGCGATAACATCGCCTTGAAAACGGCCAGAAAAGTGCGAGCCCCGTGTCACCGACCCATAGGCACAGTGAGTTATTCCTGAATGACATCAGCGCCTTTAGGCACCACGAACTTGAATTTGCTCTCAGGAATCTCTTTATTCACCTTCACCTCGTTGAACAGGATATTGGTGCGTTGACCGACACTGTCGATTAATTGCATTTCACTGATGTTGCCCTTACGGAAAGACAAACGAAGCGAATCGAACAGGGTGTCTTTGGTTTTAGGTTTCAGGATGAACTCCATGACCTCTCCCTGCGTCTTGGAGCTTACGTCATAACTTTGTTCAATTTTTGAGACGTCTCCCGACAACAGCAAAGCAGGCGTCTGGGTCAAGCGCTCATCCAGCTTCTTGATCGTCGCCTGCTCCAGATCCGGGTCCCAGAGGGTCACTTTCTTGCCATCAGAAATCATGGTCTGTTCTTGAGGCGCATCGGTGTGCCAATAGAACAGCCCCGGACGCTTGACCGACATGTCACCGGTCGTTTCCTGCAATTGGGTGCCGCTGCCATCCAGCGTCAACTGACTGAAACGGGCAGTGATGGTGTTGGACTGCCTCAGCAGTTGGCCTAACCGCTTTACATCCTGTTCGCCGGCATGAGCCGCAAGAGAAGACATAGCCAGAACCGGTAGCAACAGCATGCTGACAAAACGCATGAAAACCCTCTTTGATTAGTTAAACCAGGCCCCCGCGTACACCGCGGGCCGATCAGTCGCGTATTGGAGCTGGCGCCAGAACTTCACGCGAGCCATTAGTATTCATAGAGGTTACAACCCCGGCCATTTCCATGGATTCAATCATGCGTGCCGCGCGGTTGTAGCCGATTTTCAATTTTCGCTGAACGGCTGAGATAGAGGCACGACGGCTTTCCAGCACAAACTGGACAGCTTCGTCATACAAGGCGTCGGTTTCCGCATCCTCTCCACCGTCGCCATTTGCGCCTTCAAAGCCGCTGCCCGCTTCTTCCACCCCGTTGAGGATGTCGTCGTTGTAATCCGGGCTGCCGCGCAGCTTCCAGGCCTCGACCACACGGTGAACTTCTTCGTCGGATACAAACGCGCCATGCACGCGAATCGGCAGGCTGGTGCCCGGTGGCATGTACAGCATGTCACCATGGCCCAAGAGTTGCTCGGCGCCGCCCTGATCGATAATGGTCCGAGAGTCAATCTTGCTCGACACCTGAAACGCCATGCGCGTCGGAATGTTGGCCTTGATCAGACCGGTTATCACATCCACCGAGGGACGCTGGGTCGCAAGAATCAAGTGAATCCCTGCGGCACGGGCTTTCTGCGCGATACGGGCAATCAGCTCCTCCACCTTCTTGCCGACGATCATCATCATGTCGGCAAACTCGTCAACCACCACCACGATGGTCGGCAATTTGGTCAGCAACGGCGCTTCGTCGTGGATGCTTTCGCGCTTGTACAGCGGATCGGTCAACGGTTCGCCAGCCTCTTGGGCATCTTTGATCTTCTGGTTGAAGCCGGCAAGGTTACGCACGCCCATCTTGGCCATCAGCTTGTAGCGACGCTCCATCTCCGCCACGCTCCAGCGCAGGGCGTTGGCGGCGTCTTTCATGTCGGTCACCACCGGGCACAGCAAGTGCGGAATGCCTTCGTAGATCGACAGTTCAAGCATTTTCGGGTCAATCATGATCAGCTTGGCGTCTTCCGGGCCCGACTTGAACAGGATCGACAGGATCATCGCGTTGACACCTACCGACTTACCGGAACCCGTTGTACCGGCCACCAGCAAATGCGGCATTTTCGCCAGATCGGTAATGACCGGCTTACCACCAATGTCATGCCCCAATGCCAAGGCAACGGGCGACTTGGCATTATCAAATTCGGGAGTCGACAGCACTTCGCTGAAGCGCACGATCTGGCGGTCTTCGTTGGGGATCTCGATACCCACGGTGGTTTTACCGGGAATGACTTCAACCACGCGCACGCTGGTTACCGCCAGGGAACGTGCAAGGTCCTTGGCGAGGTTGGCGATGCGGCTGACCTTGACGCCTGCTGCAGGCTGAATTTCATAACGGGTAATCACCGGGCCAGGGTGGATCGAGTCCACCGACACCTCTACGCCAAACTCCTTGAGCTTGATCTCTAGCAAATGCCCCACCGCCGCGAGTGATTCAGGGGAGTAGTTGAGCTGCTTCTTTTCGGCCGGATCAAGAATCGAGATCGGTGGCAGCGTGCCCTCAACCGCACTGTCGACAAACAGTGGAACCTGTTTTTCTTTTTGCACGCGTTTGCTGGGTTCCGGCGCCTTGGCGGGTGCAGGGGCAATCACTGCCGGCACATGTTTTTCACGTTCGGACATGTGTTTGCTCAGGGCCTGCTCACGCTCGATCAGGCGTTCCTTGGCCTTGGCTTGCTCGCGCTTGTCGGGAACGCTCGGCGCTACCACTTCATTGACACGGGTATCGACTTCTCGCAATTGCGCGTGCAGTTGCTTGCGCTCGGCGCGGTCCGACCACCAGCGATTGGCGGCGCCCTGGATCAATTCGAACAGATCAAGGGTGATCTTGCCCGTGAGGTCCATCACCTTGAACCACGACAGGTCGGTAAATACGGTCAGACCAAATAGAAACAGAGCAATCAGCAGCAGCGTACTGCCTTGTACATTCAACGCGTTCTTGGCCAGATCGCCCAGGCTTTCACCCAGCGCCCCACCGGCGCCAGCCGGCAGGCCGGAAGCCGAGTGAAAATGAATGTGGGCCAGGGCTGCGCCTGACAGCACCAGAAACACCAGCCCGATCAGGCGCCACGAAAACAGCCAGCCGCTCCACTGCCAGGGCTGATGCCGCTCACGGAAGATCTGATAAGCCTTGACCGCCAGCAGCAGCGGGAAGATATAAGCGAAGTAGCCCAGCACCATGAACAGGATGTCTGCGCTGTAAGAACCGGCAGGCCCGCCGAAGTTCTGCACATCCACCACGCGGCTGTTGTGACTCCAGCCGGGATCGTCCTTGCCATAGGTCAGCAAGGCCATCATCAGGAACAGGCAAAGGGCGCCAATCGCAATCAATGCACCTTCCTTGAGCCGGTAGTGCAGTTGCTGACGCCAGAGAGGAACTTCTTTAGGTGCTGCTGTGGATTTCTTCAAAACGCGTGTTTTCCTGCGCCTGTGGCGCGCCCAACAATTGATTGACTGCAAAAATACTGCTCACGGCGAGCAGGTGACAAGTTCAGACATGAAACTGGACTAGCCTTACACACAGCCTTGTACTATTACGTGTTTTTCCATGACCAGCCCGCCATGTAAAACAGTGAATACTGTGCAGCTTAGAACAGCTCAAACAGGCAGGCCATTGTACGGGTTTGCGCCGCCGATGCCATGCTGGCACCCGAGGTTACAGAAATTGTCTTGTACAACGCCCCAACGCGCCAATTTGAGCATGCATTGCCTTATGTGACAAAGACTTATAACAGGCCCGACACAGCCCCCTGAATTGACTGCCAGATCGACTGAGACCGCACTTGCGCGACAGAGTTGCAGCCGCCCTCCCCTTCTACTGTAAGACTCAATGCCATGCTGACCTGGTTGAAACGCGACTCCCTGACATTCCCGCCCTTGGCCAACGCCATGCGCGAGCCCAATGGTTTACTTGCCGCAGGCGGCGACTTGTCGGCTGACCGCCTGATTCAAGCTTATCGTCATGGGTGTTTTCCGTGGTTTTCAGAGGGCCAGCCCATCTTGTGGTGGTCACCAGACCCTCGCACGGTGCTATTTCCGCAAGAGCTCCATGTTTCACGCAGCCTGGGCAAATTGCTGCGCCAGCAGCGATACACCGTCACCTTCGACCGTGATTTTCGGGCTGTCATCCACGCATGCGCAGCGCCACGCGCCTACGCCGATGGCACGTGGATCACGGGCGACATGCAAAACGCTTACATCGAACTTCACGAACGTGGACACGCCCATTCTGTAGAGGTGTGGGAGCACGATGAACTGGTGGGCGGATTATATGGCCTGGCGATGGGCCAACTGTTTTTTGGCGAATCCATGTTCAGCCGCGCAGATAACGCGTCAAAAGCAGGATTTGCCACGCTGGTCAAACAGCTTCAAGCGTGGGGATTTGTCTTGATTGACTGTCAGATGCCTACCCGACATCTCGAAAGCCTCGGTGCGCGGTCAATTCCGCGCGCACAATTCGCCAACTATCTGCATAACCACCTGGATCAACCGACAAGCGCCAAGTGGCCCCGCTAATCAACGCCCGACAATTAAAACTGCCGCACTGGCCGCGGGCGAACAGTCGTGGTTTAACAGGCGAGTTTTCCGAGCTGGCTTACACTTAATTCAAAGATTCACCGAGGGCCGATCATGACCGAGCTGGCGCGTTTGAAGTTTTATGCCACTCAACCTCACGCTTGCAGCTACCTGCCCGATGAACAAGCTACGACGCTGTTCCTCGATCCCAGCCAGCCGATGGACGTGCAGGTGTATGCCGACTTGTCCGAAATGGGCTTTCGTCGCAGTGGTGACCACCTTTACCGCCCGCACTGCCTGCGATGCGACGCATGCACAGCGGCACGTATTCCTGTGGCGCTTTTTAACCCGAACCGTCAGCAGAAACGCATTTTCAAGCGCAATGCCGACCTGCACGTGCAAGTGGCCAGGCCGGGCTTCAGTGAAGAACACTTCGACCTGTATCAGCGCTACATCGAGCAGCGCCATGCCGATGGCGACATGTACCCACCGAGTCGCGATCAGTTTTCGACCTTTCTGGTGCGTGATCTGCCATTTTCCAGATTCTATGAGTTCCGGCTGGACGGACGGTTACTGGCGGTGGCCGTGACGGATGTGCTGCCTAACGGCTTGTCTGCGGTTTACACCTTTTATGATCCCGACGAAGAGCGCCGCAGCCTGGGCCGCTATTGCATCCTGTGGCAAATCACCGAGGCGGAGCGCCTTGGACTGGAGGCCGTTTACCTGGGCTACTGGATCAAAAACTGCAAAAAAATGAATTACAAGACCGAATACAGGCCTATTGAACTGCTGATTAACCAAAGATGGAGCACTCTTTGCTGAACCCCCTTGGCGTGAACCCCACTTTTCGGGCACAATGCACGCCGCTTTTGCCTGGCGCAGTTGCACCGGGCCATTCACTGGACACCGAGGGCTTTACTGCATGTCGAAAGAAGACAGCTTCGAAATGGAAGGCACTGTCGTCGACACCCTGCCCAACACCATGTTTCGCGTGGAGTTGGAAAATGGGCACGTCGTAACCGCGCATATCTCCGGCAAGATGCGCAAGAACTACATCCGTATTCTTACCGGTGACAAAGTGCGCGTCGAGCTGACGCCCTATGACTTGAGCAAAGGGCGCATCACTTACCGCGCTCGCTAATCAAGTCAATACAAAACGCCCGGTTCTGCCGGGCGTTTTTGTTTGCCCGGGATTTGTCAGCATCCGCTTACTCCATAAAAAAAGCGCCTTTCGGCGCTTTTTTTATACTTGGCTGCTTTAAGCCATTTCGACAGCCGTTTCAAACTCAAAGGTCAATTCGCCATCTTTCAGGTCGATGTGGACCACACCGCCATGATCGGCCAATTCGCCAAAGAGGATTTCTTCCGCCAGCGGGCGCTTGATCTTGTCCTGAATCAGACGCGCCATCGGACGCGCGCCCATCAGTACATCGTAACCACCCGCTGCCAGCCAGCCCCGCGCTGCATCGGTGACGTCAAGCTGTACGTGTTTGTCTTCCAACTGCGCCTGAAGCTCGGTAAGGAACTTGTCCACCACACTTTTGATAACCTCGTGACTGAGGCGACCAAATTGAATAATGGTGTCCAGGCGGTTACGGAACTCCGGCGTGAAGCTTTTCTTGATCGCTTCCATGGCATCGGATGAGTGATCCTGGAAGGTGAACCCGATCGAAGCCCGAGATGCTGTCTCAGCCCCTGCGTTAGTGGTCATGATAATGATCACGTTGCGGAAGTCGGCTTTGCGCCCGTTGTTGTCAGTCAGCGTGCCGTGATCCATGACCTGCAGCAGCAGGTTAAAGACTTCAGGGTGTGCCTTCTCGATTTCATCGAGCAGCAACACGCAATGCGGCTGCTTGGTGATTGCCTCCGTCAGCAAACCGCCCTGATCGAAGCCCACGTACCCCGGAGGAGCACCGATCAGACGCGAGACGGTATGGCGTTCCATGTACTCGGACATGTCGAAGCGCACCAGCTCGACACCCAGCGCTTTAGCCAGTTGACGCGCCGCTTCGGTTTTACCCACACCCGTCGGGCCCGCGAACAGGAATGACCCTACCGGTTTGTCAGGTGACTTGAGCCCTGCACGTGACAGCTTGATGGCTGTCGACAACGAATCAATGGCCGCATCCTGACCAAACACGGTCAGCTTCAGGTCACGCTCAAGGTTGCGCAGGAGTTCTTTATCAGAGCTGGAGACATGCTTTGGCGGAATGCGGGCGATTTTCGCCACGATGTCTTCGACCTGCTCGACCTCAATACGCTTGACGCGCTTCTCAACCGGCTGCAGACGCTGGTAAGCACCCGCTTCGTCGATGACATCAATGGCTTTGTCCGGCATATGCCGATCATTGATGTAGCGTGACGCCAGCTCGGCTGCGGCACGCAACGATTCGTCGCTGTATTCGATGCTGTGGTGCTGTTCAAAACGCCCCTTCAGCCCGCGCAGAATGCCTATCGTGTCTTCAACCGACGGCTCGGAGACATCCACTTTCTGGAAGCGACGCGCCAGTGCCCGGTCCTTCTCGAAAATACCGCGAAATTCCTGGAAGGTCGTGGAACCAATGCAACGGATATCGCCGGAAGATAACAGGGGCTTGAGCAGGTTGGACGCGTCCATCACGCCACCCGATGCAGCGCCAGCACCAATGATGGTGTGGATCTCATCGATAAACAGGATCGCTTGAGGGCGCTTCTTCAGCTCACCCAGCAACGCCTTGAAACGCTTCTCGAAGTCGCCACGGTATTTGGTGCCAGCCAGCAATGCACCAAGGTCCAGCGAATAGACGATGCTATTGGCCAGCAAGTCCGGAACCTGATTATCAACAATACGTTTAGCCAGGCCTTCAGCAATCGCGGTTTTACCCACACCGGCCTCGCCAACCAGCAACGGGTTGTTTTTGCGACGTCGGGCCAGAATTTGAGCCACACGCTCAACTTCATGCTCACGACCAACCAACGGATCGATACGGCCCTGGCGGGCCAGTTCGTTCAAGTTGCTGGCATAGGCGTCCAGCGGATTGCTTGAAGAAGAGGACTCGCCCCCTTCCTCGTCTTGCATGTCTTGCTCGCCGTCAGAATGCTCGCCATGGCCCGGCACCTTGGAGATGCCGTGCGCGATGAAATTCACCACATCAATACGGGCAACACTTTGCTGCTTGAGCAGGAAGACAGCCTGGCTTTCCTGCTCGCTGAAAATGGCCACCAGCACGTTGGCGCCCGTGACTTCGCGCTTGCCGGAGCTTTGGACATGGAACACCGCACGCTGCAAGACCCGCTGAAAACCGAGCGTAGGCTGGGTTTCACGGTCTTCATCGTGAACGGGGATCAGGGGCGTTGTGGAATCAATAAACTCTTGCAGGTCATGCTTGAGTTTGTCGAGGTTTGCGCCGCAGGCGCGTAGAACGGTTGCGGCTGCCTCATTATCTAAAAGCGCAAGAAGGAGGTGCTCTACCGTCATGAATTCATGACGCTTGGAGCGGGCTTCCTTGAAGGCAAGATTGAGGGTGACTTCGAGCTCGCGGTTTAACATGGCTTCACCTCATACCCAAGTGGTCGGCGTTAACCGTCCTTCTCGATTTCACAGAGTAGCGGATGCTGGCTTTCGCGTGCGTACTGGTTTACCTGCATGGCCTTGGTCTCGGCGATGTCGCGGGTAAAGATGCCGCACACTGCCCGTCCTTCTGTATGAACGGCCAGCATGACCTTGGTCGCCAATTCGCGATTCAAGTTAAAAAACACCTCAAGTACTTCGACGACGAAATCCATGGGTGTGTAGTCATCGTTGAACAAAACCACCTTGTACATCGGCGGCGCCTGAAGTGCGGGCTTAGCCTCTTGCACAGCCAAGCCAGCGGAGTCGTCGTCATCAAAATCGGGTCGATCCTGATTGAATGTTAGTCGAATCTGGCTGATTGCATGCATGGAAAGAAAGGTTCGTCGTTGTGCGGTTACAGTGATGGAGGCAGGCGCGTCAAATTTCAACAGCGCCGCCGCGTGACCTTGACTATCGGTAAAACGGTGTTACAACCATTGGTACCCAATGTGGGGAGTAAAGGTCCGCACAGTCAACCACTTTCAGGGTCGATGTGCGAGTGAACTGGATGATACTCCAGTGATGGAGTCGTTTGCAGCAGAGGGATATGAGTATGCAAGGCACGGTCAAGTGGTTCAACAATGCCAAAGGCTTCGGCTTTATCAACACGGACGCCAAGGAAGGCAAAGATGAACAAGGAGACAAGATCGACTTTTTCGCTCACTTTTCAGCCATTGACATGGACGGCTACAAAACGCTTAAAGCGGGCCAGCCAGTCAATTTCGAAATCATTCAAGGCCCCAAAGGCCTGCATGCAGTGAATATTACCAGCACCAAAGTCGCCCCTGCCGCGACCGCCATAGAGGCCAATAGCCTCTCGGTCTGACCCGCCGATCCCACAGTCAGCGCCAAAAAAAGGCCGATTCACTCACGTGAGTCGGCCTTTTCTGTTACTGCAATGCCTACATATGCGCAATCAGCGCATCGCCAAAACCTGAAGACGACACCAGCTTGGCGCCTTCCATCAGACGCTCGAAGTCGTAAGTGACGGTTTTGGCCGAGATCGCACCATTGGTGCCCTTGATGATCAGGTCGGCCGCTTCGGTCCAGCCCATGTGCCGCAGCATCATTTCAGCCGACAGAATGAGTGATCCGGGGTTGACCTGATCCTTGCCCGCGTATTTGGGCGCCGTGCCGTGAGTCGCTTCGAACATGGCAATGGTGTCGGACAGGTTTGCACCTGGCGCAATGCCAATACCGCCGACTTCAGCAGCAAGCGCATCGGACAGATAATCGCCATTGAGATTGAGCGTGGCGATCACATCATACTCTGCTGGCCGCAGCAGAATCTGCTGAAGCATAGCGTCGGCAATGGCGTCCTTGACGATGACATTGCGCCCCGTTTTCGGGTTCTTGAATTGCATCCACGGCCCGCCGTCGAGCAAGGTTGCGCCGAACTCTTGAGCCGCCACTTCATAGGCCCATTCCTTGAAAGCACCTTCGGTGAATTTCATGATGTTGCCTTTGTGCACGATGGTCAGCGACTCGCGGTCGTTATCCACGACATATTGCAAGGCTTTACGCGCCAGACGCTTGGTGCCCTCTTTAGAAACTGGCTTGACGCCAATACCGCAATCCTGATCGAAACGGATTTTGGTCACGCCCATTTCTTCTTTCAGGAACTTGATGACTTTATTGGCTTCGGGCGAACCGGCCTTCCATTCGATGCCGGCATAAATGTCTTCAGAGTTCTCACGGAAGATGGTCATGTCCACATCACCCGGCTTTTTGACCGGACTGGGCACGCCTTCGAACCAACGCACCGGGCGCAGGCAGACATACAGATCGAGTTGCTGGCGAAGAGCCACGTTCAGCGATCGAATACCGCCACCGACCGGCGTGGTCAGCGGCCCCTTGATCGACACAACGTATTCCTTGACGGCATCCAGTGTTTCCTGTGGTAGCCAGGTGTCCTGATCGTAAACCTGAGTCGCCTTCTCGCCTGCATACACCTCCATCCAGGAGATTTTACGCTTGCCGCCGTAGGCCTTGTTCACGGCAGCATCCACTACTTTGATCATGACCGGGCTGATGTCGACACCAATGCCATCACCCTCGATGTAAGGAATGATCGGGTTATCGGGCACGTTCAGGGAGTGGTCTGCGTTGACGGTGATTTTTTCACCTGCGGCTGGAACCTTGATCTTGTTGTATCCCATACTGAACTCCATATGTGGGTTTAACATCTATGCCGCTCTCGAGCGTAACCCAGTTGAATGGGCACGCAAACCGAATGTTCTACATACCCGGTTACATGCCTGCCACAGCGCCCCTGACAACCCCGGATACAAAGGACCTGGCGACAAAACACAGGGCGATATGCGAACGCTTCTTAGACCAATGGATGACCACTGATCCACCTCAGCCCTCGCCGGAACATTAGTGACCTATGTATACTGCGCCGGTGACCGCGGAGTCATCGCGAGGCACCACACTGCAATGAGTCTTTCAGGCCTAGAAAGGCTGAGCCGTTACCCCGGCTCGACCGCTTGACGCTCTACTGATGCATTCACATCACCGCGAAGAACCTCGACTTTCGGCTCATTGTTCACTGTGAACGAAAGCGCCTACCCTGCGCATCTCGAGAATCTGAGCACGCTCAGCAAAGAAGAGAGTTAATCCGAAATGCCCACCCGTTCGAAGATCATCTATACCTTCACCGACGAAGCTCCGGCCCTCGCCACCTATTCACTGCTGCCTATCATCGAAGCGTTCACCGCGCCGGCTGATATCGCTGTTGAGACGCGCGACATCTCTCTGGCAGGCCGAATCCTTGCCAGCTTCCCCGAGCAATTGGGTGCCAAGGCTGTAGCGGACCACCTCGCCGAATTGGGCGCCCTGGCCGTTACCCCTGAAGCCAATATCATCAAGCTGCCTAATATCAGCGCCTCGGTCCCGCAATTGCAGGCCGCGATCAAAGAACTGCAAGCGCAGGGCTTCGATATCCCGGATTACCCTGAGTCTGTAACCACTGACGCCGAGAAAGACGTTAAAGCGCGTTACAGCAAAGTCATGGGCAGCGCCGTAAACCCGGTACTGCGCGAAGGCAACTCCGACCGCCGCGCCCCGCTGTCGGTGAAAAACTACGCGCGCAAGCACCCGCACAAAATGGGTGCCTGGGCCGCAGACTCCAAGTCCCACGTGGCTCACATGAGCGAAGGCGACTTCTACGGCAGCGAAAAAGCAGCCCTGATTGAAGCCCCGGACAGCGTCAAAATCGAATTGATCGCTCAAGACGGCACCACTACCGTCCTGAAAGAAAAAACGGCCGTACAGGCCGGCGAGATCATCGATTGCTCCGTGATGAGCAAAAAAGCCCTGCGCCAGTTCGTAGCGGCCGAAATCGAAGACGCCAAGAAACAAGGCGTACTGTTTTCGGTGCACTTGAAAGCCACCATGATGAAGGTCTCCGACCCGATCATGTTTGGTCAGATCGTGGCCGAGTTCTACAAAGACGCGCTGGAAAAACACGCTGACGTCCTGAAAGAAATCGGTTTCAACCTGAACAACGGCATCGGTGACCTGTACGCCCGCATCAAGGCCCTGCCTGCGGACAAGCAAGCCGAAATCGAAGCGGACATCCAGGCGGTCTACGCCAATCGTCCTGCGCTGGCCATGGTTAACTCCGACAAAGGCATCACCAACCTGCACGTGCCGAGCGACGTCATTGTCGACGCCTCGATGCCCGCCATGATCCGCGACTCCGGCAAGATGTGGGGCACCGACGGTCAGTTGCACGATGCCAAGGCCGTGATCCCGGACCGCTGCTACGCCACCATCTACCAGGCGGTTATCGAAGACTGCAAGCAACACGGCGCCTTCGATCCGACCACCATGGGCAGCGTGCCGAACGTCGGCCTGATGGCACAAAAAGCCGAAGAGTACGGCTCCCACGACAAGACCTTCCAAATCAAGACAGACGGCGTGGTTCGCGTGAGCGACAGCAACGGCAACGTGTTGATGGAACAAAAAGTCGAAGCTGGCGACATCTGGCGCATGTGCCAGGCCAAAGACGCGCCGATCCGTGACTGGGTCAAACTGGCCGTCAACCGTGCTCGCGCCAGCAACACCCCGGCTGTCTTCTGGCTCGACCCAAAACGCAGCCACGACGGCGTGATGATCGAGAAAGTTCAGGCTTACCTGAAGGATCACGACACCAGCGGCCTGGACATTCGCATCATGTCCCCGGTCGAAGCCATGAAATTCACGCTGGAGCGCACCCGCAAGGGTCTGGACACCATTTCGGTGACCGGTAACGTTCTGCGCGACTACCTGACTGACCTGTTCCCGATCATGGAACTGGGCACCAGCGCCAAAATGCTGTCGATCGTTCCGCTGATGAATGGCGGCGGCCTGTTCGAAACCGGCGCTGGCGGTTCGGCGCCCAAGCACGTGCAGCAACTGCTGGAAGAAAACTTCCTGCGCTGGGACTCGCTGGGTGAGTTCCTGGCGCTGGCAGCTTCCCTGGAGCACCTGGGCACGACTTACAACAACCCGAAAGCGTTGGTGTTGGCCAAAACCCTGGACCAGGCCACCGGCCAGTTCCTCGACAACAACAAATCGCCATCGCGCAAAGTCGGCAATATCGACAACCGCGGTAGCCACTTCTACTTGGCACTGTACTGGGCACAAGCCTTGGCAGCCCAGACTGAAGACAAAGACTTGCAAGCCCAATTTGCCCCTGTGGCAAAAGCCATGGCCGAGAACGAAGCAACCATCGTTGCCGAACTCAACGCTGTTCAGGGCAAGCCGGTAGACATCGGTGGTTATTACCACGCCGATGCCGACAAGCTCAGCAACGTAATGCGCCCTAGCGCCACGCTGAACGCGATCATCGCGTCGGTGTAAGAGCAACACCGCAACACCACAAACCCCGGCCCACGACGCCGGGGTTTGTGTTTTTGGCCCCCCGTGTTGCGACACCTGCACATTTGGGGCTTGGCACAAACTTTCTGTAGCATCCAGAACCCCACCACCTTCAAGCCGAGCAGATTTCATGGAATGGAAACCCCACATCACGGTTGCCACAGTCGTCGAGGACCACGGCCGCTTTCTCATGGTCGAAGAACTGAAGCACGAACGTGCCGTGCTTAATCAACCTGCCGGGCACCTGGACCCCAATGAAAGCCTCCTCGAAGCCGCGATTCGCGAAACCTTTGAAGAAACTGGCTATGACGTCGAATTGACCGGCGTGATCGGCATTTACCTGTACACCGCCCCCAGCAATGGTGTGACGTATCAGCGCGTGTGCTTTGCAGGCAAAGTGCTCAAGCATCACCCCGACTCGCCCCTCGATACCGGGATTATCGGCCCACTGTGGTTGACCCGAAACGAACTACTCGCACAGCGCCACCGCTGGCGCAGCGAACTGACCCTGCGCTGCATTGATGATTATCTGGCCGGCAAATTGTTCGACCTCTCGTTAATCCGCCCTTCGGTTTAGCCTTGAGCGCTCGGGCCTGCTAGAATCGCGTCCTTTTTCAAGACACTCATTGAACCCCTATGCGTGATCCAGCCTTAGTCGCCCCCGAAAAACAGCGCGTCATTGTCGGCATGTCCGGCGGTGTTGACTCTTCCGTTTCCGCCGTTCTGCTCATGGAGCAGGGCTATCAGGTGGAAGGCCTGTTCATGAAGAACTGGGAGGAAGACGACGGAACGGATTACTGCACCGCCATGGATGATCTGGCAGACGCCCAGGCCGTGTGCGACAAAATCGGCATCAAGCTGCACACTGCCAACTTTGCCGCCGAATACTGGGACAACGTGTTTGAACACTTCCTGGCCGAATACAAGGCCGGGCGCACGCCCAACCCGGACATCCTGTGCAACCGTGAAATCAAGTTCAAGGCGTTTCTCGACTACGCCCTGATGCTTGGCGCCGACCTGATTGCCACCGGCCACTACGTGCGCCGTCGCGACCTCGACGGCCGCACTGAGCTGCTTAAGGGCCTGGACCCGAACAAGGATCAAAGCTACTTCCTGCACGCCGTCGGCGGCGAGCAAATCGCCCGTACCCTGTTCCCGGTCGGCGAACTGGAAAAGCCCGAAGTGCGCAAAATTGCCGAGAAACACGGCCTGGCGACCGCCAAGAAGAAAGATTCCACCGGCATCTGCTTCATTGGTGAACGCCGCTTCAGCGACTTCCTCAAGCAATACCTGCCCGCACAGCCGGGCGAGATCAAAACCACCGAAGGCGAGGTCATCGGCCGTCATCACGGCCTGATGTATCACACCATTGGCCAGCGGCAGGGTCTGGGTATTGGCGGCCTCAAAGATGCCAGCGACGAGCCGTGGTACGTGCTGCACAAAGACCTCGAAAACAACGAGTTGATTGTCGGTCAGGGTAACGATCACCCATGGCTGTTTTCGCGCGCCCTGCTGGTTTCGGAAATCTTTTGGGTCAACCCGATTGATCTCGGCAGCCCGCTGCGCCTGACCGCCAAAGTGCGCTATCGCCAGAGCGATCAGCCGTGCACGCTGGAAAAAACCGCAAGCGGCTACCGCGCGACCTTCGATGACCCGCAACGCGCCGTTACTCCTGGCCAGTCCGTGGTCTTCTACGAGGGTGACGTGTGCCTGGGCGGCGGCGTGATCGAAGTTGCTGAACCCTGGTCCAACAAGGGCGAACAGGCATGAATGCCACCCAGGAACAACTGATCGCGCTCGGCGGTGTTTTTCTGGCTGCCGTGCTGGTGGACAAGATCGCGCGTACCGGCCAGGTTGGTGAAGCTGACCTGGCCTGCATGCTTGGCACATTGCTGGTGCGCGACCCGAAAGACACGCTGGAAGTGTTTGGCGGCGACGACATCAACCTGCGCGAGGGTTACCGTGCGCTCATCGGCGCCCTTGAGCGCGATCCCAATACCTTGCAGCGCGAACCTTTGCGCTACGCACTGTCGATGCTCAATCTGGAGCGCCAACTGGCAAAGCGCGATGACATGCTTGAACTCATCGGCAAACGCTTGCCGCAGATCCAGTCGCAGGTCGAGCACTTCGGTCCGGCCCATGAAAACGTAGTGGCTGCGTGCGGCGCACTGTATCAGGACACCCTGAGCACCCTGCGACAGCGGATTCAGGTTCACGGCGACATGCGCAACCTGCAACAACCCAACAACGCCGCCAAAATTCGCGCGCTGCTGCTGGCAGGGATTCGCTCGGCACGCTTGTGGCGGCAATTGGGCGGTCACCGCTGGCAGCTGGTATTCAGCCGTCGCAAACTGCTCAAAGAGCTATATCCAATGCTGCGCGGCTAAAAACCGCCAGAACGCACACTTTTGTAACGTCGCTTTCGCGTAAGACGCCGGTCACTTGGCAACGGACCGGCCGTTTTTTTCATGTATGATACGCGCCCCATTTCGTTGCCCGACTGTCCGAGAACACCCCATGAAGCTCTCTTCGCTCACTGCGGTTTCCCCTGTTGACGGCCGCTACGCCGGCAAAACCCAGGCCCTGCGCCCTATTTTCAGCGAGTACGGCTTGATCCGTGCCCGCGTACTGGTTGAAGTTCGCTGGCTCCAGCGTTTGGCCGCTCACGCCGCCATCCCTGAAGTACCGGCCTTCTCCGCCGAAGCCAACGCCGTTCTGAATGAACTGGCCGAGAACTTCTCTCTGGAACACGCCGAACGCGTCAAAGAGATCGAACGCACCACCAACCACGACGTCAAAGCCATTGAGTACCTGCTCAAGGAACAGGCCGCCAAGTTGCCTGAACTGGCCAACGTCAGCGAATTCATCCACTTTGCCTGCACCAGCGAGGACATCAACAACCTGTCCCACGCCCTGATGCTGCGCGAAGGCCGCGATGACGTGATGCTGCCGCTGATGCGTCAAACTGCTGAAGCCATCCGCGAGTTGGCCATCCGCTTCGCCGACGTGCCGATGCTGTCGCGCACCCACGGCCAACCGGCGTCGCCTACCACTCTGGGTAAAGAGCTGGCCAACGTGGTTTACCGTCTGGAGCGCCAGATCGCTCAAGTGGCCGCGGTACCGCTACTGGGCAAAATCAACGGCGCCGTAGGCAACTACAACGCCCACCTGTCGGCCTACCCGCAGATTGACTGGGAAGCCAACGCCCGCGCCTTCATCGAAGGCGAACTGGGCCTGGGCTTCAACCCGTACACCACGCAGATCGAACCGCACGACTACATTGCCGAGCTGTTCGACGCCATTGCGCGCTTCAACACCATCCTGATCGACTTCGACCGTGATATCTGGGGCTACATCTCCCTGGGTTATTTCAAACAGCGCACCATCGCTGGCGAAATCGGCTCGTCGACCATGCCGCACAAGGTCAACCCGATCGACTTCGAAAACTCCGAAGGCAACCTGGGTATCGCCAACGCACTGTTCCAGCACTTGGCCAGCAAGCTGCCAATCTCCCGCTGGCAGCGCGACCTGACCGACTCCACCGTGCTGCGCAACCTCGGCGTGGGTTTTGCCCACAGCGTGATCGCGTACGAAGCCAGCCTCAAAGGCATCAGTAAGCTGGAGCTCAATGCCCAGAAGATCGCTGCGGATCTGGATGCCTGCTGGGAAGTCCTGGCTGAGCCTATCCAGACCGTCATGCGTCGCTACAACATTGAAAACCCGTACGAGAAGCTTAAAGAGCTGACGCGCGGCAAGGGCATTAGCCCTGAAGCGCTGCAGACTTTCATTGATAGCCTTGAAATGCCGGAAGCGGCCAAGGCCGAGCTGAAGCTGCTGACCCCTGCCAATTACATCGGCAACGCGGTCGAACAGGCCAAGCGCATCTGATCGCTGTACGACCTACTAACGCCCGGCCGTGCCGGGCGTTTTTATTCCCGAATACAAAGCGCAACTTTTCAATAGGTTACACATGAATCCTGATCTTCCTCTTCAACTTCTGGGCGGCATCACTGCACGCGAATTCATGCGCGACTACTGGCAGAAAAAACCGCTGCTGATCCGACAGGCAATCCCTGACTTCGAAAGCCCGATCGATGCCGACGAACTGGCCGGTCTGGCGCTTGAAGAAGAGGTCGAATCGCGACTGGTCATCGAGCACGGCGAACGCCCGTGGGAGCTGCGCCGCGGGCCTTTTGCCGAAGATGAGTTCGGCAAATTGCCCGAGCGCGAATGGACCCTGCTGGTACAAGCGGTGGATCAATTCGTGCCGGAAGTGGGCGAGCTGCTGGAGAACTTTCGGTTCCTGCCAAGCTGGCGTATTGACGATGTGATGATCAGCTACGCCGCGCCCGGCGGCAGCGTAGGCCCGCACTTCGACAATTACGACGTGTTCCTGCTGCAAGGGGCCGGCAAGCGCCACTGGCAGATCGGTCAGATGTGCGACTCAGACAGCGCACTGCTGGAACACGCCGACCTGCGTATCCTGGCTGACTTCAAGGCCACCGACGAGTGGACCCTGGAACCCGGCGACATGCTGTATCTGCCGCCACGCCTGGCCCACTGCGGAGTGGCAGTCGACGACTGCCTGACGTACTCGGTCGGTTTCCGCGCGCCAAGCGCAGCTGAAGTACTGACTCACTTCACCGACTTCCTGAGCCAGTACCTGCCCGATGAAGAGCGCTATACGGACGCCGACGCGCAACCGGTCAGCGACCCGCATCAGATCCAGCACGATGCGCTGGATCGCCTCAAAGGGCTGCTCGCTGAGCACATGAGCGATGAACGCATGCTTCTGACCTGGTTCGGCCAATTCATGACCGAGCCAAGATATCCGGAACTCGTGGTTGGCCCCGAACTCGAAGAGGAAGACTTGCTGGGCAGTCTCGACCAGGGCGCGGTATTGATTCGCAACCCGAGCGCCCGCTTAGCCTGGTCTGAAGTGGATGAAGACCTGTTGTTGTTTGCCAGCGGCCAGAGCCGCCTGCTACCGGGCAAACTGCGCGAGCTCTTGAAAATGATCTGTGCGGCTGATGCCTTGCACGCTGAAAACCTCGGCCCATGGCTGGCCGATGAAGATGGACGCAACCTGCTCTGTGAGCTGGTTAAACAAGGAAGCCTGGGGTTCGCTGATGAATAGAATTCACGTACGTGTCGCCGACTGGCAAAAGGATAACGCCGAACTTCGACGCATCCGTGAAGCGGTGTTTATTAATGAACAGCAGGTGCCGCCCGAGCTGGAGTGGGATTCGGACGATAGCAGCGCCGTGCACTTTCTGGCGTTTGAGGGTGATTACCCGATTGGCACGGCCAGGCTCCTGGCTGACGGCCATATAGGCCGGGTATCCGTGCTCAAGGACTGGCGCGGGCTGAAAGTTGGCGACGCGCTGATGCAAGCCACCCTCAAAGAAGCCGAAAAACGCGGCCTGAAAGAGCAGAAGCTAAGTGCGCAAGTGCACGCTACGCCTTTCTATGAACGACTCGGGTTCAAGATTGTGAGCGAAGAGTTTCTGGAGGCGGGCATTCCGCACGTGGACATGGTGCGCTGCGCCTGACACGAGCGATCCCCGTTGCTGGATAAGAAAACGCCCTGCCATCTTCGGATCGCAGGGCGTTTTGCCAAGTGTCATTCAACCTCGTCACATTTGCGCCGACAAACTGGCACACTGCCCTCATCCCTTTTCAAGCCTTGCGGAGATAACAGACATGGTCTTACGCCCCCTCATCGCCGGTCTGATGTTGCTGTTCAGCCTCAACGCCGTTGCCGACACCCAAGTCATCACCCTGAAAAACCGCACCAGCGCAGACTTACTGCCGGTTGCACAGCAGTTTATCGGCAAGGACGGCAACGTCAGCGTTTACGGCAATCAACTTATCGTCGAGGCGCCGTCAGAGAAAATCCAAAGCCTGGAAGCGCTGCTCAGACAACTCGACAAACCTGCACGCCGTTTACTCATCACCGTCGACACCAGCGATAACAACCTGCCGGACACCAACAGCAGCACACGGGTTTACAGCACCGCCAGCCGTGACGGCGGCGTTCAGCAAATTCAGGCCACTGAAGGTGTGCCTGCATTGATCCAGACAGGCCAAAGCATTCCCCAGACCAGCACCCAGACCGACGCATACGGGCGCCTCTCTGCACAAACCACTTACCGCACTGTGACCCGGGGTTTCTACATCACAGCCAGTGTTACAGGTGAAACGGTACACCTGGCGATCAGCACCAACCGCGACCGCATGAGCCAGGAACAACCGGATGTAGTGAACGTGCAAAGTACCGACACACAAGTCAGCGGCCCCCTTGGACAATGGATCACAGTGGCGGGCATCAGCGGCCAGAATCAAGCAGGGCAGCAGGGCCAAACCCTTACATACTCGACCCAAAACCGGGATGACATGACATTGCGGGTCAAAGTCGACGCGCTCGACCAAAAGGGCCAAAACTGACTGACGAGTCGTATTAGACCAAATATGTAGTGCAACCATAAAAGCACTACAAAACGTTTGACGGCTCAAAAAAGCGAAGGCATGATGGCCCCGCTCCCGCCGATCAGAGGCCCTGCAAAGCGCCCCCGACCGCAAGCGAGAAGCCATTCACGCACGTATACGAACAAAATGGTTGTGTGCCTGGTGGAGCAAAAATTTTTCAACCCAGACCTATGCGACGAGGTTTATCACCATGGCACTGACACGCGAACAGCAAATTGCAGCCCTCGAGAAAGACTGGGCCGAAAACCCACGCTGGAAAGGCGTGACTCGCGATTACTCCGCTGCTGACGTGGTCCGCCTGCGCGGCTCGGTTCAACCCGAGCACACCTTTGCAAAAATGGGCGCCGAAAAGCTGTGGAAACTGGTGACTCAGGGCGCACACCCGTCCTTCCGTCCTGAAAAAGATTTCGTCAACTGCATGGGCGCCCTGACCGGGGGCCAGGCAGTACAACAGGTTAAAGCCGGCATCCAGGCTATCTACCTCTCGGGCTGGCAAGTGGCGGCAGATAACAACTCTGCTGAATCCATGTACCCCGACCAGTCGCTGTACCCGGTGGACTCCGTTCCAACCGTGGTCAAGCGCATCAACAACTCGTTCCGTCGCGCCGACCAAATCCAGTGGAAATCCGGTAAAAACCCGGGTGATCAAGGTTACATCGACTACTTCGCACCCATCGTGGCAGACGCTGAAGCTGGCTTCGGCGGCGTACTCAACGCTTACGAGTTGATGAAGAACATGATCGAAGCGGGCGCCGCGGGCGTTCACTTCGAAGATCAACTGGCCTCGGTTAAAAAATGCGGCCACATGGGCGGCAAGGTATTGGTTCCAACCCAGGAAGCGGTACAGAAGCTGACGGCTGCGCGACTGGCTGCCGACGTGGCGGGCGTGCCAACCATCATTCTGGCCCGTACGGATGCTAACGCTGCCGACTTGCTGACCTCTGACTGCGACCCGTACGACAAGCCTTTTGTGTCCGGCGAACGCACCAAGGAAGGCTTCTACAAAGTGCGCGCTGGCCTGGATCAAGCCATTGCCCGTGGCCTGGCCTACGCACCGTATGCCGATCTGATCTGGTGTGAAACCGCCAAGCCGGACCTGGACGAAGCCCGTCGCTTTGCTGAAGCCATCAAGAAGGAATACCCGGACCAGATTCTGTCCTACAACTGCTCGCCTTCCTTCAACTGGAAGAAAAACCTGGACGACGCGACCATCGCCAAATTCCAGCGCGAGCTGTCGGCAATGGGCTACAAGCACCAATTCATCACCCTGGCCGGCATCCACAACATGTGGCACAGCATGTTCAACCTGGCGCATGACTACGCCCGTAACGACATGACCGCCTACGTGAAGCTGCAAGAACAGGAATTTGCTGATGCTGCCAAAGGCTACACCTTTGTTGCGCACCAGCAAGAAGTGGGCACTGGCTACTTCGATGACATGACCACCGTGATTCAGGGTGGCTCGTCCTCGGTCACCGCCCTGACCGGCTCGACTGAAGAAGAACAGTTCCACTGATTGCCCGGCAACCAGTGAAACGACGGCCATTGCCTCGCCTGTAAAGAACAATCGCAATGCCTTGAACATAGCGCCCCGACCGGTTCGGGGCGTTTTTTTATTTGGATTTTGTGAAAATGTGCCCGCACGCCGACCAAAACCTGACCCAGATCCATACATCGAAAACAAAATCAGGTTAAAAAACCAAGTTCGAAACTTGCAACGGCTACATATATAAGCCAACTTGCGCAGGCAGGCTAAGCTGTAAAACAACACACTCGCACCCAAACGATATTCATTATCATTTGTAAGCGATCCGGTGCTTAGCCGTGCAAACAAAACATCATTGCTGAAATAAGCTGTAAGGCCCGCATCACGTGGCCTACGTAGACTTTGGAGGAAGCTATACCACTAAAGGACTGAATTAATTCATCTTAGAAAATTTACTTGCTGGGTGTTTAGCCATAAAATCCCGCCCATCAATTGCGCTGCGACATATCGTCACTGCTTTATTACCTTTTTGAGCTCAGAGACATTGGCTCTCTGTTAAGGATTACCAGCATGCCCGAAGCGACAGGACTCATAGCCCACAACTGGGGCTTTGCCATTTTCCTTCTCGGCGTTGTCGGCCTTTGTGCCTTCATGCTTGGCGTCTCCAGCCTCCTCGGGTCAAAAGCCTGGGGCCGCAGCAAAAATGAACCGTTCGAGTCCGGCATGCTACCCACCGGTGGCGCCCGCTTGCGGCTCTCCGCAAAATTCTATCTGGTCGCGATGCTGTTCGTGATCTTCGATATCGAAGCCCTCTTTCTCTTTGCCTGGTCTGTGTCTGTTCGCGAAAGCGGCTGGACCGGATTCGTCGAAGCTCTCGTTTTCATAGCAATTCTGTTGGCAGGCCTTGTCTACCTATTTCGGGTGGGTGCTCTTGATTGGGCACCGGAAGCTCGTCGTAAGCGGCAGGCCAAGCTGAAACAATGAGGCTTTGGCGATGCAATACGAACTCACCAGGATCGACCCGGATGCTCCTAACGAGCAATACCCGATCGGCAAACGGGAAACCGTTGCCGATCCGTTAGAAGATCAAGTCCACAAAAACATTTTCATGGGCAAGCTTGAAGACGTGCTGAACGGCACGGTCAACTGGGGGCGTAAAAACTCCCTGTGGCCGTACAACTTCGGTCTGTCGTGCTGCTACGTGGAAATGACCACCGCCTTCACGGCGCCCCACGACATCGCGCGCTTTGGCGCCGAAGTTATCCGGGCCTCGCCGCGCCAGGCGGATTTCATGGTTATTGCCGGTACCTGCTTCATCAAGATGGCGCCGATCATTCAGCGTCTCTACGAGCAAATGCTTGAACCTAAATGGGTCATCTCCATGGGTTCGTGCGCCAACTCCGGTGGCATGTACGACATCTACTCCGTGGTTCAAGGGGTGGACAAGTTTTTGCCCGTGGACGTTTACGTACCCGGCTGCCCACCCCGCCCTGAGGCTTTCCTGCAAGGCTTGATGCTCTTGCAAGAGTCGATTGGCCAGGAGCGTCGCCCACTTTCCTGGGTCGTTGGCGAACAAGGCGTGTACCGCGCCGAGATGCCATCGCAAAAGGAACAGCGCCGCGAACAGCGTATTCAGGTGACCAACCTGCGCAGCCCCGACGAAGTCTGATCCAGCCCCGCGTCTTTTTTATAGAACGAGACACTGGCTTCATTCTTTACGTTGAACGAAAGCGATAAAAAACCATGACTACAGGCTCCGCTCTGTACATCCCGCCTTATAAGGCTGACGACCACGATGTGGTTGTCGAACTGAATAACCGTTTTGGCCCTGATGCATTCACTGCCCAGGCCACGCGCACCGGCATGCCGGTGCTTTGGGTTGCCCGCGCCAAACTGGTCGACGTGCTGACCTTCCTGCGCAACCTGCCAAAACCCTACGTCATGCTCTATGACCTGCACGGTGTCGACGAACGTCTGCGCACCAAGCGTCAGGGCCTGCCATCGGGTGCCGACTTCACTGTGTTCTATCATCTGATGTCGCTTGAGCGTAACAGCGACGTCATGATTAAGGTCGCCCTGTCCGAAGGCGATCTGAGCCTGCCGACCGTGACCGGGATCTGGCCGAACGCCAACTGGTACGAGCGGGAAGTGTGGGACATGTTCGGCATCGACTTTGCCGGGCACCCGCACCTGTCGCGCATCATGATGCCCCCGACCTGGGAAGGTCACCCGCTGCGCAAGGACTTTCCTGCACGCGCCACGGAATTCGACCCGTACAGCCTGAGCCTGGCCAAAGTCCAGCTGGAAGAAGAAGCCGCACGCTTCAAGCCTGAAGACTGGGGCATGAAGCGTTCCGGCGAAAACGAGGACTACATGTTCCTCAACCTGGGGCCGAACCACCCTTCGGCTCACGGTGCCTTCCGCATCATCCTGCAACTGGACGGCGAAGAAATCGTCGACTGCGTGCCTGACATTGGCTACCACCACCGTGGCGCCGAAAAAATGGCCGAGCGCCAGTCGTGGCACAGTTTCATCCCGTACACCGACCGTATCGATTACCTCGGCGGCGTGATGAACAACCTGCCGTACGTGCTCTCGGTTGAAAAACTGGCCGGGATCAAGGTACCGGACCGCGTCGACACCATCCGCATCATGATGGCCGAGTTCTTCCGTATCACCAGCCACCTACTGTTCCTGGGGACCTATATCCAGGACGTGGGCGCCATGACGCCGGTGTTCTTCACCTTCACTGACCGTCAACGCGCCTACAAAGTGATTGAGGCGATTACCGGTTTCCGTCTGCACCCGGCCTGGTACCGCATCGGCGGCGTTGCTCACGACCTGCCTCGCGGCTGGGAAAAACTGGTTCAGGAATTCGTCGAGTGGATGCCAAAGCGTCTGGACGAATATCAAAAAGCCGCTCTGGACAACAGCATCCTGCGAGGCCGTACCATCGGCGTTGCACAGTACAACACCAAAGAAGCCCTCGAATGGGGCGTTACAGGTGCTGGCCTGCGTTCTACCGGGTGCGACTTCGACCTGCGTAAGGCGCGTCCCTACTCGGGCTACGAGAACTTCGAGTTCGAAGTGCCGTTGGCGGCCAATGGCGATGCCTACGACCGTTGCATCGTGCGTGTCGAAGAGATGCGCCAGAGCCTGAAAATCATTGAGCAGTGCATGCGCAACATGCCGGCCGGCCCGTACAAGGCGGATCACCCGCTGACCACGCCGCCGCCCAAAGAGCGCACCTTGCAGCACATCGAGACCTTGATTACGCACTTCCTGCAAGTTTCGTGGGGCCCGGTCATGCCGGCCAACGAATCCTTCCAGATGATTGAAGCGACCAAGGGCATCAACAGTTATTACCTGACGAGCGATGGCGGCACCATGAGCTACCGCACCCGGATTCGCACCCCAAGCTTTGCCCATTTGCAGCAGATCCCTTCGGTGATCAAAGGCGAAATGGTCGCGGACTTGATTGCGTACCTGGGTAGTATCGATTTCGTTATGGCCGACGTGGACCGCTAAGCATGAACAGCACGCTTATCCAGACAGACCGTTTCGCCCTTAGCGAAACCGAGCGCTCGGCCATCGAGCACGAGATGCATCACTACGAAGATCCGCGCGCAGCGTCGATCGAGGCGCTTAAGATCGTTCAGAAAGAACGTGGCTGGGTGCCGGACGGCGCGATTTATGCCATTGGCGAACTGCTGGGCATCCCCGCCAGTGACGTCGAAGGCGTGGCCACATTCTACAGCCAGATCTTCCGCCAGCCGGTCGGTCGACACATCATTCGCGTATGCGACAGCATGGTCTGCTACATCGGTGGTCACGAGTCCGTGGTCAGCGAGATCCAGACCAAGCTGGGCATCGGCCTGGGCCAGACCACAGCAGACGGTCGCTTCACGCTGCTGCCGGTGTGCTGCTTGGGCAACTGCGACAAGGCGCCTGCGTTGATGATCGACGACGACACTTTCGGTGATGTCCAGCCATCGGGCGTTGCAACGTTGTTGGAGGGCTACCCATGACCCTGACTTCTTTCGGGCCTGCCAACCGCATTGCGCGCACGGCAGAAACCCATCCCCTGACTTGGCGCCTGCGTGACGACGGCGAGCCGGTGTGGCTTGACGAATATCAAGCCAAAAACGGCTATGCGGCGGCTCGCAAAGCCTTCGCTGACATGGCTCAGGACGACATCGTCCAGACCGTGAAAGACGCTGGCCTCAAAGGTCGCGGCGGTGCTGGTTTCCCCACCGGCGTGAAGTGGGGGCTAATGCCCAAAGACGAATCCATGAACATCCGTTACCTGCTGTGTAACGCCGATGAGATGGAGCCCAACACCTGGAAAGACCGCATGCTGATGGAGCAACTGCCCCATCTGCTGATTGAAGGCATGCTGATCAGTGCCCGTGCACTGAAAACCTACCGTGGCTACATCTTCCTGCGTGGCGAATACACCACAGCGGCCGTGCACCTGCGCCGTGCCGTCGAAGAAGCCAAGGCCGCGGGCCTGCTGGGCAAAAACATTCTGGGCTCGGGATTTGATTTCGAACTGTTCGTGCACACCGGTGCCGGGCGTTATATCTGCGGTGAAGAAACCGCACTGATCAACTCCCTTGAAGGCCGACGTGCCAACCCGCGTTCCAAACCGCCCTTCCCGGCAGCTGTGGGCGTTTGGGGCAAGCCGACATGCGTCAACAACGTAGAGACCTTGTGCAACGTACCGGCCATCATCGGCAACGGCGTTGACTGGTACAAATCCCTGGCACGCGAGGGCAGCGAAGACCACGGCACCAAGCTGATGGGCTTCTCCGGCAAGGTCAAGAACCCCGGCCTGTGGGAACTGCCATTTGGCGTGACTGCGCGCGAGCTGTTCGAAGATTACGCGGGCGGCATGCGAGACGGCTTCAAGCTCAAGTGCTGGCAGCCGGGCGGCGCCGGTACAGGCTTCCTGCTGCCTGAACACCTGGACGCACAAATGTACGCCGGCGGGATCGCCAAGGTGGGTACCCGCATGGGTACGGGCCTGGCCATGGCCGTGGACGACAGCGTCAACATGGTCTCGCTGCTGCGCAACATGGAGCAGTTCTTTGCCCGCGAGTCGTGCGGTTTCTGCACGCCTTGCCGCGATGGCCTGCCATGGAGCGTCAAGCTGCTGATGGCCATCGAGAAAGGTAAAGGCCAGCCGGGCGACATCGAGACCCTGCTGGGTCTGGTGGGTTTCCTGGGCCCGGGCAAGACGTTCTGTGCCCACGCACCGGGCGCCGTGGAGCCACTGGGCAGCGCAATCAAGTACTTCCGTCCAGAATTCGAAGCCGGCATTGCGCAAGCAAAACCCGGTGTTCCACCTCTGGCACGCCCGATTGTAATCGGCGCGTAACGTTCTGAATGAGGGTGGTCCGTGCCGCCCTCTGATCGTTCGATAACGCCGTAAGGCTGGGTAGCTTCGAACGAATAACAAGATTCCATTAGCCACGCCCGCTGACACCGGGCCAACGAAGACCTTTGAACCATGGCCACTATCCACGTAGACGGCAAAGAGCTCGAAGTCGATGGGGCAGACAACCTGTTACAGGCCTGTCTGTCGCTGGGACTCGATATTCCGTATTTCTGCTGGCACCCTGCCCTGGGCAGTGTTGGCGCCTGCCGCCAGTGCGCAGTCAAGCAATACACCGACGAGAACGACACCCGTGGTCGTATCGTGATGTCCTGCATGACCCCGGCCACTGACGGAAGCTGGATTTCCATCGACGACGAAGAAGCGAAAGTGTTTCGTGCCAGCGTTGTCGAATGGCTGATGACCAACCACCCGCACGACTGCCCTGTGTGCGAAGAAGGCGGTCACTGCCACCTGCAAGACATGACCGTGATGACCGGTCACAACGAGCGCCGTTATCGTTTCACCAAACGCACCCACCAGAACCAGGAACTTGGCCCGTTCATCGCTCACGAGATGAACCGCTGCATCGCCTGTTATCGCTGCGTGCGTTTCTATAAAGACTACGCTGGCGGTACTGACCTCGGCGTATTCGGCGCTCACGACAACGTGTACTTCGGTCGCGTTGAAGACGGCGTTCTCGAAAGCGAGTTCTCGGGCAACCTCACCGAAGTCTGCCCGACCGGTGTGTTCACCGACAAAACCCACTCCGAGCGCTACAACCGCAAGTGGGACATGCAATTCGCGCCAAGCATCTGCCACGGTTGCTCCAGCGGCTGCAACATCAGCCCGGGCGAGCGTTATGGCGAATTGCGCCGCATCGAAAACCGCTTCAACGGTTCGGTCAACCAGTACTTCCTGTGTGACCGTGGTCGCTTCGGTTACGGCTACGTCAACCGTACCGATCGCCCGCGTCAGCCGCTGCTGGCCGACGGCAACAAGCTGAGCGTCGACGCTGCACTGGACAAGGCAGCCGAACTGCTGCGCGGTCGCAATATTGTGGGTATCGGTTCGCCTCGCGCCAGCCTCGAAAGCAATTTCGCACTGCGCGAGCTGGTAGGCGCCGAGCATTTCTACTCGGGTATCGAAGCCGGTGAGCTGGAGCGTATCCGTCTGGTGTTGCAAGTCCTCAAGGACAGCCCGCTGCCGGTGCCGAACCTGCGCGATATCGAAGACCACGACGCGATTTTCGTCTTGGGCGAAGACTTGACCCAGACCGCCGCGCGCATGGCTCTGTCGTTGCGTCAGTCGGTCAAGGGCAAAGCCGAAGACATGGCCGACGCCATGCGCGTTCAGCCGTGGCTTGACGCGGCGGTGAAAAACATCGGTCAGCACGCGCTGAACCCGCTGTTCATTGCCAGCCTTGCAGAAACCAAGCTGGACGACGTGGCTGAAGAATGCGTTCACGCCGCGCCGGACGATCTGGCCCGCATCGGTTTCGCCGTGGCTCATGCCCTCGATGCCAGCGCGCCTGCCGTTACCGGACTGGACACTGAAGCTCAGGCACTGGCGCAACGCATTGCCGACGCCTTGCTCGCCGCCAAACGTCCTCTGATCATTGCCGGTACTTCACTGGGCTCCAAAGCCTTGATCGAAGCGGCGGGCAACATTGCCAAAGCCCTGCACCTGCGCGAAAAAGCCGGTTCCATCAGCCTTGTCGTGCCTGAAGCCAACAGCCTTGGCCTGGCCATGCTCGGCGGTGAATCGGTAGACGCCGCGCTGCAAGCGGTGATTGACGGCCAGGCCGACGCCATCGTGGTACTGGAAAACGACCTCTTCACCCGCGTAGATGCCGTGAAAGTGAACGCTGCGCTGGACGCAGCCAAAGTCGTGATCGTTGCCGACCATCAGAAAACCGCCACCACCGACCGTGCCGACCTGGTACTGCCAGCGGCCAGTTTCGCTGAAGGCGACGGCACACTGGTCAGCCAGGAAGGCCGCGCCCAGCGCTTCTTCCAGGTGTTTGACCCACGTTATCTGGACGCCAGCAACCTGATCCACGAAGGCTGGCGCTGGTTGCACGCCCTGCGCAGCACCCTGCTGAACAAACCGGTCGACTGGACGCTGCTGGACCATGTGACTCAGGCTACAGCCGCCTGCACGCCTGAACTGGCCGGCATCGTTGAAGCGGCGCCTTCGGCGGCCTTCCGCATCAAAGGCCTGAAACTGGCCCGCGAACCGCTGCGCTACAGCGGCCGCACGGCCATGCGCGCCAACATCAGTGTGCACGAGCCGCGTACCCCGCAAGACCCGGACACTGCGTTCGCCTTCTCCATGGAAGGCTACTCGGGCTCCGTTGAGCCACGTCAGCAAGTGCCTTTTGCCTGGTCGCCGGGTTGGAACTCGCCACAAGCGTGGAACAAGTTCCAGGACGAAGTCGGCGGTCACATCCGTGCGGGCGATCCAGGCATTCGACTGATCGAAAGCAAGGGCGATTCGCTAAGCTGGTTCGCCAACATTCCGGGCGCATTCAACCCGGCGCGTGGCACTTGGCAAGTGGTGCCGTTCTATCACCTGCTGGGCAGCGAAGAAAACTCTTCGAAAGCCGCGCCGGTACAAGAACGCATTCCTGCCGCCTATATCGCGCTGGCCAAGTCCGAAGCCGATCGCCTGGGCGTTAATGACGGTGCACTGCTCAGCCTGAACGTAGCCGGTGTGAGCCTGCGTTTGCCGCTGCGTATCAATGAAGAGCTGGGTGCTGGCCTGGTGGCATTGCCTGCCGGTCTGGCCGGTATCCCGCCAGCGATCTTTGGCCTTACCGTTGACGGTTTGCAGGAGGCAGCCCAATGACCTGGTTCACGCCTGAAGTGATCGACGTGATTCTCTCGGTGGTCAAAGCCGTGGTAATCCTGCTCGCCGTGGTGGTATGCGGTGCGCTGTTGAGCTGGGTCGAGCGCCGCTTGCTCGCCCTGTGGCAAGACCGTTACGGTCCGAACCGCGTCGGCCCGTTCGGCGCGTTTCAGATCGCCGCTGACATGATCAAAATGTTCTTCAAGGAAGACTGGACACCGCCGTTTGCCGACAAGGTGATTTTCACTTTGGCACCGGTTGTGGCCATGAGCGCCTTGCTGATCGCCTTCGCGATTATCCCCATCACCCCGACCTGGGGTGTGGCGGACCTGAACATCGGGATCCTGTTCTTCTTCGCCATGGCCGGCCTGTCGGTGTACGCGGTGTTGTTCGCAGGCTGGTCGAGCAACAACAAGTTCGCCCTGCTCGGCAGCCTGCGAGCCTCGGCTCAGACTGTTTCGTACGAAGTGTTCATGGGCCTGTCGCTGATGGGTATCGTTGTGCAGGTTGGCTCGTTCAACATGCGCGATATCGTTGAATATCAAGCGCAGAACCTGTGGTTCATCATTCCGCAGATCTTCGGTTTCCTGACCTTCTTCATTGCCGGCGTCGCCGTGACTCACCGTCACCCGTTCGACCAGCCGGAAGCGGAGCAGGAACTGGCCGATGGTTACCACATTGAATATGCCGGTATGAAATGGGGCATGTTCTTCGTCGGTGAATACATCGGGATCGTGTTGATCTCGGCGTTGCTGGTGACTCTGTTCTTCGGTGGCTGGCACGGGCCTTTCGGCATCCTGCCGCAGATTCCGTTTATCTGGTTCGCCCTGAAGACCGCGTTTTTCATCATGATCTTCATCCTGCTGCGCGCTTCTATTCCGCGCCCTCGGTATGACCAAGTGATGGATTTCAGCTGGAAGTTCTGCCTGCCGCTGACCCTGATCAATTTGCTGGTAACCGCCGCAGTCGTGTTGTTGAACACGCCCGCCGGCGCGGTTCAGTGAGGATAGAGACCCATGTTCAAGTACTTGTTTGACATCGTGCATGGCACCTACACCCAGCTTCGCAGCCTGGTGATGGTGTTTGGCCATGCCTTCCGCAAGCGTGACACGCTGCAATACCCGGAAGAACCGGTCTACCTGCCACCGCGTTACCGTGGCCGGATTGTCCTGACCCGCGACCCGGACGGCGAAGAGCGTTGTGTTGCCTGTAACCTGTGCGCCGTGGCGTGTCCGGTAGGCTGCATCTCGCTGCAAAAAGCCGAAACCGAAGATGGTCGCTGGTACCCGGAGTTTTTCCGCATCAACTTCTCACGCTGCATTTTCTGCGGCTTGTGTGAGGAAGCCTGCCCGACCACCGCCATCCAGCTCACGCCGGATTTCGAAATGGCCGAGTTCAAACGTCAGGATCTGGTGTACGAGAAAGAAGATCTGCTGATCTCCGGTCCCGGCAAGAACCCTGACTACAACTTCTATCGTGTTGCGGGTATGGCCGTTGAAGGCAAGCCGAAAGGCGCTGCTCAGAACGAAGCCGAGCCGATCAACGTGAAGAGCTTGCTGCCTTAAGGAAGAACGATGGAATTCGCTTTCTATTTCGCATCGGGTGTTGCTGTCGTGTCCACGCTGCGCGTGATCACCAACACCAACCCTGTGCACGCCCTGCTCTACCTGATTATTTCGCTGATTGCCGTGGCGATGACCTTCTTCAGCCTCGGCGCGCCCTTTGCCGGCGTCCTCGAAGTGATCGCTTACGCCGGCGCCATCATGGTGCTGTTCGTGTTTGTGGTGATGATGCTTAACCAGGGCCCGGCCTCGGTGACGCAGGAGCGTCACTGGCTCAAACCCGGTATATGGATCGGACCGAGCATTCTGTCCGCCATCCTGCTGGCCGAACTGCTGTACGTGCTGTTCGCACAGCAGAGCGGCGCTGCCATCGGTCAAACCACCATTGATGCAAAAGCCGTCGGCGTGAGCCTGTTCGGCCCGTATCTGCTGGTGGTCGAACTCGCCTCCATGCTGTTGCTTGCAGCAGCGGTGACGGCGTTCCACTTGGGCCGCAACGAGGCGAAGGAGCAATAAGATGCCTGGAATACCTTTGGAACATGGCCTTGCGGTAGCAGGCGTCCTGTTCTGCCTCGGTCTGGTTGGACTGATGGTTCGCCGTAACATTCTCTTCGTATTGATGAGTCTGGAAATCATGATGAACGCTGCTGCACTGGCGTTCATCGTTGCCGGTGCACGCTGGGCGCAACCGGATGGACAGGTCATGTTCATTCTGGTGATCACCCTGGCAGCCGCCGAGGCCAGTATTGGCCTGGCGATCCTGCTGCAGCTGTATCGCCGCTTCCACACGCTTGATATCGATGCTGCCAGTGAGATGCGCGGATGAACCTTCTCTTTCTGACTTTCGTATTCCCCCTGATCGGCTTTTTGCTGCTGTCGTTCTCCCGTGGACGCTTCAGCGAAAACCTCTCGGCCCTGATCGGCGTTGGCTCCATCGGCCTGTCGACCCTTGTGGCCGCGTACGTGATCTGGCAATTCAACGTCTCGCCGCCTGAAGGCGGTCACTACACGCAAGTGCTGTGGCAGTGGATGGCGGTGGGTGAGTTCAAGCCGAACTTCGCCCTGTACCTGGACGGTCTGTCCGTCACCATGCTCGGCGTGGTGGTCGGTGTAGGCTTCCTGATCCACATCTTTGCCTCGTGGTACATGCGCGGTGAAGACGGCTACTCGCGCTTCTTCGCTTACACCAACCTGTTTATCGCCAGCATGCTGTTCCTGATCCTGGCCGATAACCTGCTGTTCGTGTACTTCGGCTGGGAAGGCGTGGGCCTGTGCTCCTACCTGTTGATCGGTTTCTACTACAGCAACCGCAACAACGGTAACGCCGCACTCAAAGCGTTCATCGTGACCCGCATCGGCGACGTGTTCATGGCCATCGGCCTGTTCATTTTGTTCCAGCAATTGGGCACGTTGAACATTCAGGAGCTGCTAGTTCAGGCACCGCTCAAGTTCCAGGCCGGCGATTTCTGGATTGTACTGGCGACCCTGATGCTGCTGGGTGGTGCGGTCGGTAAATCGGCGCAGCTGCCCCTGCAAACCTGGCTGGCAGACGCCATGGCCGGCCCGACGCCGGTGTCGGCACTGATTCACGCCGCTACCATGGTGACCGCAGGTGTTTACCTGATCGCGCGTACCCACGGCCTGTTCACACTGGCGCCTGAAGTGCTGCATCTGGTGGGCATCGTGGGAGGTGTGACACTGGTACTGGCCGGTTTTGCGGCACTGGTGCAAACCGACATCAAACGTATCCTCGCCTACTCTACCATGAGCCAGATCGGCTACATGTTCCTCGCCTTGGGCGTAGGTGCATGGGATGGCGCGATTTTCCACCTGATGACCCACGCCTTCTTCAAGGCATTGCTGTTCCTTGCTTCGGGTGCGGTGATTGTCGCCTGCCACCACGAGCAGAACATCTTCAAGATGGGCGGCCTGTGGAAGAAACTGCCACTGGCTTACATCAGCTTCATCGTCGGCGGCGCGGCCTTGTCTGCACTGCCTCTGCTGACCGCAGGCTTCTACTCCAAAGACGAAATTCTTTGGGAAGCATTCGCCAGCGGCAACAACGAGTTGCTGTACGCCGGTCTGGTGGGTGCCTTCATGACCTCGCTGTACACCTTCCGTCTGATCTTCATCACCTTCCACGGTGAAGCCAAGACACAAGCCCATGCAGGCCATGGTGTGTCGTACTGGCTGCCACTGAGTGTACTGATCGTCCTGTCGACCTTTATCGGCGCCATGATCACGCCTCCACTGGCGGGTGTACTGCCACAAAGCGTTGGCCATGCCGGCGGCGAAGCCAAGCACAGCCTGGAAATCGCCTCGGGTGCCATCGCATTGGCGGGTATCCTGCTGGCCGCCCTGCTTTACCTGGGCAAGCGTCGTTTCGTGACGGCTGTGGCCAACAGCGGTATTGGTCGCTTCCTGTCGGCCTGGTGGTTTGCTGCATGGGGCTTCGACTGGCTGTACGACAAACTGTTCGTCAAACCGTACCTGTTGATCTGCCGCCTGCTGCGCAAAGACCCTCTGGATCAGACCATCGGTCTGGTACCGAAGATGGCCAAGGCCGGGCACAACGCCCTGAGCCGCAGCGAAACCGGTCAACTGCGTTGGTACGCTGCTTCCATGGCTGCCGGTGCGGTACTGGTCATGGGCGCCATCGTACTGGTAGCGGTCTGATATGAACCTTCGACATTGCGAAAGGAATTGAGCCCGTCATGATTCTGCCTTGGCTAATCCTGATCCCCTTTATCGGCGGCCTGCTGTGCTGGCTGGGTGAGCGCTTCGGCGCCACCTTGCCACGCTGGATTGCGTTGCTGACCATGTCCCTTGAACTTGCGCTCGGCCTCTGGCTGTGGGCGCACGGGGACTACCACTTGGCACCTAACCCGGGCGCAGCCCCGGCCTGGGCGCTTGAGTTCCAGCACACCTGGATCGAACGCTTCGGCATCAGCGTGCACTTGGCGCTCGATGGCCTGTCCCTGCTGATGATCTTGCTCACCGGCTTGCTCGGTGTGCTGTCGGTCTTGTGCTCCTGGAAAGAAATCCAGCGTCACGTGGGCTTCTTCCACCTGAACTTGATGTGGATCCTGGGCGGTGTGGTCGGCGTGTTCCTCGCCATCGACCTGTTCATGTTCTTCTTCTTCTGGGAAATGATGCTGGTGCCGATGTACTTCCTCATCGCGCTCTGGGGTCACAGTTCATCGGACGGTAAGAAAACCCGCATTTACGCAGCGACCAAGTTCTTCATCTTCACTCAGGCTTCCGGCCTGATCATGCTGGTGGCGATCCTCGGTCTGGTGCTGGTCAACTTCAATGAAACCGGCGTGCTGACCTTCAGCTATGCCGAGTTGCTGAAAACCAAGATGTCACTCACTACCGAGTACATTCTGATGCTCGGCTTCTTTATTGCCTTTGCCGTGAAACTGCCGGTTGTACCGTTTCACTCCTGGTTACCGGATGCTCACGCACAAGCGCCGACTGCAGGCTCGGTCGACCTGGCCGGTATCTTGCTGAAAACCGCGGCGTATGGTTTGCTGCGTTTCGCCCTGCCCCTGTTCCCGAACGCTTCGGCCGAATTCGCGCCGATTGCCATGACCCTGGGTCTGATCGGGATTTTCTACGGCGCATTCCTCGCTTTCGCACAAACCGACATCAAGCGTCTGATCGCTTTTTCCAGTGTTTCCCACATGGGCTTCGTACTGATCGGGATTTACTCCGGCAGCCTGCTGGCTCTGCAAGGCGCTGTGATCCAGATGCTGGCGCACGGTGTATCGGCGGCGGCGCTGTTTATTCTCAGCGGTCAGCTGTACGAGCGCCTGCACACCCGTGACATGCGTGAAATGGGCGGTTTGTGGTCGAAGATCGCCTACCTGCCGGCCATTAGCCTGTTCTTTGCTGCCGCGTCGCTGGGCTTGCCGGGCACCGGTAACTTTGTCGGCGAGTTCCTGATCCTGATTGGCTCGTTTGCCAGCTTCCCTTGGGTCACGGCGATTGCCACGACCGGCCTGGTGTTTGGCTCGGTCTACTCGTTGATCATGATTCACCGCGCCTACTTCGGCCCTTCCAAGTCGGACGCCGTACTGGCCGGCATGGACGCACGTGAAATGATCATGGTGCTCGGTCTGGCGGTACTGCTGATTTTCATCGGCGTGTACCCGCAACCGTTCCTCGACACCTCTGCTGCGACCATGAATGGCGTGCAGCAATGGCTCGGCACCGCCTTCACTCAACTCGCTTCGGCCCGGTAAGAGCGCTATGGAATTCACGATCCAACACTTTATCGCGCTTGCTCCACTGTTGATTACCAGCATCACCCTCGTTGTGGTGATGCTGGCAATCGCGTGGCGCCGCAACCACTCACAGACCTTCCTGCTCTCGGTAGCGGGTCTCAACCTGGCACTGCTGTCGATCTTCCCGGCGTTGAAAGTCGCTCCATTGGCCGTCACTCCGCTGTTGATGCTGGACAACTTTGCTTACCTGTATATCGGGCTGATCCTGGTCGCGACCCTGGCCTGCGTGACACTTGCGCATGCCTATCTGGGTGAAGGCGGTACAGGTTACCCGGGCAACCGCGAAGAGCTTTACTTATTGATGCTGCTGGCAGCGTCGGGCGGTCTGGTACTGGTCAGCGCACAACACCTGGCAGGCCTGTTCATCGGTCTGGAACTGCTCTCGGTCCCTGTCTACGGGCTCGTGGCCTATGCCTTTTTCAACAAACGTTCACTGGAAGCCGGCATCAAATACATGGTGCTGTCGGCCGCCGGTTCAGCGTTCCTGTTGTTTGGTATGGCCTTGCTCTACGCAGAAGCCGGCAGCCTGAGCTTCAGCGGCATCGGCCATGCGTTGGCCGCTACCGGTGCTCCGAGTGCCATCGCGCAGCTCGGTTTGGGGATGATGCTGGTCGGTCTGGCGTTCAAGCTGTCGCTGGTGCCTTTCCACCTCTGGACGCCGGACGTGTACGAAGGCGCTCCGGCGCCCGTAGCGGCGTTTTTGGCGACCGCTTCGAAAGTCGCGGTATTTGCTGTGATGGTACGGTTGTTCCAGATCTCTCCTGCCGCCACCACCGGCGTCATGAGCGACGTACTGACCGTGATCGCGATTGCCTCGATCCTGTTCGGTAACTTGCTGGCACTCACGCAAACCAACCTCAAGCGTCTGCTGGGTTATTCGTCCATCGCCCACTTCGGCTACCTTCTGATTGCTCTGGTCGCCAGTAAAGGCATGGCCATGGAAGCCATCGGCGTCTACCTGATCACCTACGTACTCACCAGTCTGGGTGCGTTCGGTGTGATCACATTGATGTCCTCGCCTTACAAAGGCCGTGACGCGGACGCCCTGTATGAATACCGCGGCCTGTTCTGGCGCCGTCCGTACATGACCGCCGTACTGACGGTGATGATGCTGTCGCTGGCCGGTATTCCCCTGACCGCAGGCTTCATCGGCAAGTTCTACATCATTGCTACCGGTGTTCAGGCGCAGCAATGGTGGCTGGTGGCTTCCCTGATCCTAGGCAGTGCCATCGGCGTCTTCTACTACCTGCGTGTGATGGTCACTCTGTACCTTGTTGAACCGAAACTGCATCGCCACGATGCTCCGCTCAATTGGGAACAGCAAGCAGGCGGCGTGATGTTGCTCGCTGTGTCGGTATTGGTCTTCGTGCTGGGTGTTTACCCTCAGCCGATGCTGGAACTGGTACAACGCGCCACCCTGGGCTTGCTGGGCTAACCCCTCTCGCTCGACCCGCTACCCCGTGAAAGCCTGGCTTACACGGGGTATTTTTTTATCAGCTGTTTATAAACAGCCCGCGAGTTGGGTAATGCCAAAATAGTTCTGAATATTGATTGCCAAAGACTCGATATTGATACTTACCTACACACTGTTAATTCACCCACGCTTAGCCATTGGCACTGCTTTCCCCTCTGCTGTTTATATCTTGCGAAACACTCAGCAACGACAGCAGCCTGCGCCTCTATACGTCCCCTTCCCGCACATACAAATTATCAAACACTTATTACAAAACTGAAAAACACGGTGCATTGACAGGTATTTTTATCCCTCATACATTCGCTTCCTCGCGAGCTTCCTGCCTTAGAAATAATAAATAGAACTGCGCACCGACTTTTTAAACACCAAAGGAAAATGACCCATGCAGACTCTTCACCAGTCCAGCGGTTATTACTCAACGACCGATGGCCACCAGTTGTATTGGGAACGACATGGAAACCTCGGCGGCGAACCCGTTTTCTTTATTCACGGCGGACCCGGCGGAAGCTGTAATGAAAAACATCTGCTGTTCTTTGATCTTAAGCACGTTGATGTCGTTTTATTTGATCAACGGGGCTGCGGGCGCTCAACGCCCCAAGGGCGATTGACGGATAACAATACGAATGCACTGGTTCAAGACATAGACGCTCTGCGCCATTACTTTGGATTTGAACGCATCAGCGTGCTCGGGGTGTCATGGGGCAGTTGGCTGGCTCTGAAATATCAGCACCGGTTCAAGCATCGCGTTAACCGGTGCGTTGCTGCGTCGGTATTTGCACCTGAAGAAAAAGTGTTTAGTGCCTATGAACGGATACTCGAGCAAACCCTTGAACGTTTACCCGATGTAGGCGTGACCCTCAACCAAACCTACAAGGCGCTGTGCACAGATAGCCATGAAGTCCGCCGCGCTGCAGCGCTCAACTGGAGCAAGGCCCATCTCGCAGGGATCATGTCCGATGAGCAACTGGATGACTTTGTAGACAGCTCGGCCATCGCCTCCATCCGTCTCGAACTGCACTATCACCTCAACCGCTATTTCTTCACCCCTGAGGACCTGAACCTTCGAATCGGCCCCAACACGACCCTCATTCAGGGAATAGACGACCCATGCGGATTGCTGAGCATGCACTGGCTGCAAGAGCGCTCGAGCGGCCCAAGCTTGCTGGTCAAGGCAGGCCACAATGCACTTGAGCCCACCTTACTGAGCCACATCCGACAAACACTCGCCCCATAAGGCTTTAGTAAGAAAATACTGCCTATCGCGTCGAACTCTCGCTTAATTCCTGAAATGAGTGATGTGCCCTACACAACTTAAAAAAACGCCCTGACTGTAAAAAAGCACTCTATTGACAGCCCTACAATAAACACCTCACACACTCACCCTTGTACCTACACTCAAGTTCACGCCTCCGTATTATTAAACGCCGGGCACACCCGCATTCCAGCGCCTTCCCACACCAACTGAACAGTGAATAGCACCGAACAAAAATAAACATGTACCAAAATATTAATTCGCTCGCGCAAGTTGAAACTGCGTTCATTGACAGCCAAGAATACAGGCAACTAAATTAAAAGCGCGCTTAGGACGCCTAAGCCAACTCAATATTTCAATTAAATTTCAATCCACTTAAAGCAGGTTTTCAATATGGGCTACCACATGGCTATGAACACCCAGGCACTGCCTGATGCAGACACACTGGACTCCCAGACCGAGCAGCAGCTTATCGATCAACTTGAATTGTCCGATGCCGAGAAAGAAGAACTCCACGCTGACTAACTCCGTAAGGAGGGAACGTTTCTGACTTCCCTCCTTACACCGGACTCTCCCATGACGACATTAATTCCTCCTGACGAACGTGAGCTTTCTTTGCCCGAGGCGTATGCAAGAGTGCTTCAAGAGCTGAACTGCCTCGGGCTGGCCTGCTCCGTTCGTACACTCGGAGAGCGCATTGTGAACACTCGCGTGATGCTGAGTGACGCCAACTCAGGGCATCAGGGGGCCGGTTCCGGAAAAGGCTACGCTGACAGCGCCTTGGTAGGAGCCCACTATGAAGCATTGGAACATTACCTGAGCGAGCATCACGAGATGCACGCCGGGGTTGAATTGCGTCCTGCAAATCGTTTCACGCGCGACGGTATCTTTCACGACGACAGTCTTCTGGATAGCGTCATTCAACATACTGAGGCCAGCATCGCCAGCCGCCTTTACCACAGCCCTCTCGACACAGCGTCCTTCTATTACCCGATCGCTTTTAGCTTGCCTGACTACCCCGGCAGGCCGTTGGCAGGCGACACATTTGATTACGCAGGTATACGCCGCTACTTCAGCAACAGCGGCATCGCCATTGGCGCCACCTACCAGGAAGCAGCTCTGCACGCCATCAATGAATGCCTGGAGCGCGATGCACTCTCACTCTTTCTGCTCAGCCATTTTTACTACCGGCACGACCGGCCACTGCGCAGGATCCAACGCCCGCAGGCACACCACCCTCTCTGCAACCTTTGGCAGGAAGCTGAGACAGAGTTGCATGCAGAAGTCATTCTGCTCGACATCAGCAGTGAGTTTTGCGTCACCACCTGTATGGCTTTCACCCACTCCGGTAACCAGCCCATCACCCTTTTCGGCTGCGGCACGTCATTAAGTGCGTCCCATGCGGCAGCTCGCGCACTTACCGAACTCGTGCAAGTCCGTTTGGCGGCAACCCGCGCCGACACAGCGCAACATATCGACTTGCAAATGCGCCATTTAGCTGCGTTTCCTCGCCTGCAGCGCTGCCTGCGCCTGGATATAGACGACCTGATGATGCATACCCGCCAGCAACTGGTCGCGCTGCCAATGCACGGCGCCCCAGGCACGCTGGACGAGCAGATCCACGTCATCGCCCGTGATGTACGCGCGCACAACCGCGAACTGGGTATCAGCACCCTCTATCAAACGGACAGGGGTACCACCCTGGCCAACGTCGTGATCCCGGGGCTTGAGCGTTTTTATATTGTGAGCACCGGCAACGTTGTCATTCCCCAAGCCCGGGGACAGGCGCTCAATGAGTGTGTCAGGTGATGCCATGACTCATGCCCTGACCGTACACCGCGAGCAGCACGTCCAGCAGCAGATACACACGCTCTGCAGCATGACGGTGCATCAACACGCGTCGTGGACAGAACCCCTTGGTCCCGGGCTGAACAACGTGTTTATGCTCAATATCGAGGACTCGCTCTGGGTAGGCCGCAAAACGCTGACAACGGCCTTCGGCGGCCGACAGCACCTGTCCAGCCTGATCCGGCCCTCCATGTTGCTCGGGCGTTTTACCCGCATTGTTTACGGGAGCCATGGCGTCACTGTGCAGTTCATCACGGCAGGCGAAGCAGAAAAGACACAGCTCTTTCAGCGAGCGCCCAACCTGACGGGCAGCGAGCTGTACTTTCCCTTCCCCGTCCTTGATAGCCATGCACAGGAGTACGTCATGCATGAAGAACACTGGCGCTTTAGCGAAACACTGGCCCAGACACTGAATGAGGATGAACGACACTTTCGAGACCATTGCACCGCCTTGCTGCAAAGTCGACTCAAGCCCGGCGCCCGACTGCTCGACCCGGCATGTTCCACCGGCGCATTCATAGCGTCCATGGCCAGTGCGTTGCCCCACACCCGTTGTGTGGGCGCCGACTGCTCGTTAAGCATGGTGGCGCAAGCGCGCACCCGTCATCGATTACCCAATCTGCAGTTTCACCATCGTGCTGCACAAGAAGCGCCTCAGCCCACAGCCGAATGCGATGTTTTATTTCTGCGCTTCCTGAATGCCGAGGTGATGAGCAGAGACCACGCGCAACAGTTGCTAATGATGCTGTTGAAGCACTTGAAACACGGCGCAATGGCCATCGTGTTCGGGCATACCCCGGTGCTGCCCAACATCCGGTATTGGGCACATGCGACTGGACTGAAGCTCATCTCTTCCTTGGCCGCTCGGCCGGATCACCTGGAGTTGTTCGAGTGCTATGTATTGCAATCGCCTGTGGACTAACACATTAGGCCAGTTTGGCAGTTGCGAGCGATTCTCGCCTTGTATAGGCTTGCGCGCCGCCCGCCCAACCCTGGACCTGTCATTCATGCGTTCTATCCGCTTTGCACTGCTGCCTTTGGCCCTTGCCTGTGCTTCTTCAGCCCTCGCAGAGACACTTGAGCTGGGAGAGGTGCAAGTACGCAGTCAAGAAAGCAGCGAGCTGGACCTGGCCCGAGCCCGGATGAATGAAGTCCCCGGCGCCAGCAATGTGATTGATTTGAACACCGTTGAAACCGGCCGTACGAGCAGCAATACCGACGTGCTCGCGTACCAGCCTGGCGTCTATGCACAGTCATCGGGCAACGACGGTGCCAAGGTTTCAGTGCGCGGTTCCGGCCTTAATCGCGCGCCGGGCGCCCACGGCTCGGGACTGTATGTGATGTTTGACGGGCTGCCGCTGACAGGCCCCGGTGGCAGCCCTTATGAATTGTTTGAACCGTTATGGCTCAGCCGCGCCGAAGTCCTGCGCGGCGCCAATGGGTTTGACACCGGTGCACTGGCCTTGGGCGGCTCAATCAACTACGTCACCCGCACCGGCTACGACGCGACCCCGCTGCAGGTGCGTTATGAAACAGGCAGCTACGGTTATCAAAAACGTCAGCTCAGCTCAGGGCAAGTACTGGGCGATCTTGATTACTACATCTCCCTGAATGACGCCACTACCGACGGTTATCAAGACCATACCCGGGGTAGCAGCAAAGGCGTTGCGGCCAATGTCGGTTATCGCTTCAACCCGCAACTGGAGACGCGTTTTTATTTGCGCTATCGCGAGACTGATAACCAACTGGCAGGCCGTGTTACCAAAGACCTGATCAAGCATCATCCACGCTCGGCCAACCCTGCTTATGTCAAGGGAGATTACAGCCGTCCTCAACCGGGAAGTACCTGGTTCGCCAACAAAACGACGATGTACCTGGACGACGACTCGCAGCTTGAAACCGGACTGGTGTACCACGACTACCCGATGGACCTGCGTGAAGGCCCTAACCGGCTGAAAGTCGCGTATACCGATGTCAGCGGCACTTTGAACTACAAACGCCGTGACACCGTGTTCGGGCTGGAAAGCAAGACAACCGTGGGCTTGCGTAGCACCAAGCACCTGCCCAATAGCGGGGCATCGGAATACGTGCGAATTCCTGCGGGAAACACCGCGGCGTATCCTGCGGGCACAAAGATGCGCGACTTCAGTTACCAGGGTTCGGACACGGTGCTGCACGCCGGCAATGACCTGGAGCTGATGCCCGATCTATGGCTCACCACTGGCATGGCCCTGATCTACACCCGCCGTGAGAGCGACGTGAGCTATCCGGACAGCGGCGGCAAGGTCAGCCAGCATGATTGGGATTACGCGCCACGTGTCGGCCTGCGTTACGCGTTCAATCCCGCGTTGCAGGTGTATGGCAATGTGAGTCGCTCCGTCGAGCCGCCGCATCCCTGGTCGATGATCTGGGGCTCGCCTTTTACGTTTCCTGTCAATAATGGCCCGGCCACTGGTCGTCAAAGCACACCTGTCGCTTTACACAATCAAACAGCCACCACTCTTGAGTTGGGGAGCCGGGGTGATGCCTGGTTTGGTCAATGGGATCTCGCCTGGTATTACTCGGCCATTCGGCATGAACTACTCAGTGTCGAGACGCAAGCTGCAACCGCCACTCAAGCGCCAATTATCGGCGAATCCAATGCCAGCCCAACCGTCCACCAAGGGATTGAGGCCGGACTCAACAGTCTGTTGTGGGAAAAAGACGGTATTGGCAACGTCTCGTTGCGCCAGGCATACACCTTCAGTGATTTCCACTACCGCAATGATGAACGTTTTGGCAGTAACGCGTTGCCCAGCATTCCCCGTCACTACTATCAGGCCGAGGTTCGCTACGACCATGCGCAAGGGTTCTACGCCGGGGTCAATACGCAAGTGGCCTCGCGCATGGCCGTGGATTACGCCAATTCGTATCACACCTCTTCCTACATGCTGTGGGGAACAACATTCGGGTATGCCTCACCCAAGAAAGACTGGCAAACCTGGCTAGACCTGCGCAACCTGACACGCCAGCGCTATGCCGCTACCGTCACCCCTGGGTATGACGACAACGGCAAGGACGCCGCGCGCTCGACCCCCGGCGAAGGCATGGGCGCCTACGTCGGGGTGTCATACAACTTGCGCTAGTTGCGTGGCTGAATGTCGGCGGGCAGTCGCACTTTGCGGCGCGTCCCGCTGAACAGCCCCCAGCTGGAGAGAAAAAGGGCTGCGATCAACGGCCCGATTACAAAGCCATTGAGACCAAAAATGGCCATACCGCCCAAGGTGGAGATCAGGATCAAGAAGTCCGGCATTTTGGTGTCTTTGCCGACCAGAATCGGGCGCAGCACGTTATCCACCATGCCAATCACCAAAACCCCATACAGCGCCAGTACCACCCCCTCCCATACCTGACCTGTCACCAGAAAGTAAATGGCCACGGGAGCCCAGACGATCCCGGCGCCCACGGCGGGCAGCAGAGAGAGAAACATCATCAACACTGCCCAGAACAATGAGCTGTGGATACCCAGGAACCAAAACATCAGTCCGCCCAGAGCGCCCTGTGTGATCGCAACCGCCAGGTTGCCCTTGACCGAAGCCCGCACCACGCGACGCAGTTTGAGCTGCAGCAAACGCTTCTGCTGCTCCGCCAGCGGAACTGCATTGCGAATGGTGCGCACCATCTGCTGGCCATCACGGATAAAGAAATACAACAGGTACAGCATGATGAAAAAACTCACCACCAGTTCGAAAGTACTCTGACCAAAACTGAAGACTTGGGTGGCAAAGAACTGACTGCCTTCCAAAGCGCCTTTGGACACTTTCTCACTCAAACCGGCGATATTGCCCAGACCAAAGCGATCAAGCCAATTCTGTACATTCATCGGCAAGATGTCTTTGAACTGCATGACGTAGCTGGCGACGTTGATCTTGCCGCTCTGCACGTCGTTGTAGAGCATGGCCACTTCCTGTACCAGCAAGGCGGTGGTGATGATGACCGGCAAAATGGCAATCACGGTACAGATGCCCAGGGTGGCAAATGTCGCCAGGTTGCGCCGCCCCTTGAACTTAAGCACTAATTTGCGTTGTAAGGGGGCGAACAGAATCCCCAGAGCGACTGCCCAGAAAATCGCACCGTAGAACGGCAACAAGATCCAGATAAAAGCAATTGTGACCAAGGCCAACAATAACAGCAGGGTTTTGCGTTGCAGGCTTGTTTCGTTCATAGGCCGTCCATGTCAGTAAGGCGCACATTCGTCGGTTAGCGCCAGCTTAGTCCGCAAAGCGTCTGCCAAGTGCCATCGTTGCTGCATAAAGCATAGATCCAGATCAACATTCCACTGTTTAAGCCCGATTACTATCGCGCCCTTTGCGAATGGCTCCACTATGTCCCTTGCACCGCCCGAACTCCTCGCCCCTGCCGGCACCCTGAAGAACATGCGTTACGCCTTCGCTTATGGCGCCGATGCCGTGTACGCAGGCCAACCGCGCTACAGCTTGCGGGTGCGCAATAACGAATTCGACCACGACAACCTGGCTATAGGCATTAAAGAAGCGCAGGCCCAAGGCAAACGTTTTTACGTCGTGGTCAACATCGCCCCGCACAATGCCAAGCTGCGCACCTTTCTCAAGGACCTGGCGCCAGTGATCGCCATGGGCCCCGATGCGTTGATCATGTCCGACCCCGGTCTGATCATGCTAGTGCGCCAGCACTTCCCGCACATGCCAATCCACCTGTCAGTGCAGGCCAATACCGTGAATTGGGCCAGCGTCGAATTCTGGCGTCAGCAAGGGCTTAGCCGAATCATCCTGTCGCGCGAATTATCGCTGGAAGAAATCGAAGAGATTCGTCAGCACGTGCCTGACATGGAATTGGAGATCTTCGTGCATGGCGCGTTGTGCATGGCTTACTCCGGTCGGTGTCTGTTGTCCGGCTACATGAACAAGCGAGATGCCAATCAGGGCAGTTGCACCAACGCCTGCCGCTGGAAGTATGACGCTGCCCCCGCCACCGAGAATGAACTGGGCACAATCGTGAACGTGGTTGACCCGTCTGTGGAGCCGACATTAGGCATAGGCCGGCCGACTGACGAGGTGTTTCTGCTGCATGAAACCAGTCGTCCTGAAGAGCCAATGGCGGCGTTTGAAGACGAACATGGCACTTACATCATGAACTCCAAGGACCTGCGTGCCGTACAGCACGTGGGCCGGTTGACGCAAATGGGCGTGCACTCGCTGAAAATTGAAGGCCGCACCAAGTCGCACTTTTACTGCGCGCGGGCCACTCAGGTGTACCGCAAGGCCATTGATGACGCCGTGGCAGGGCGTGAGTTTGATCGCAGCCTGATGACGGACCTGGAGTCTCTGGCGCAACGCGGATACACCGAAGGCTTCCTGCGCCGCCATGTGCATGACGAATACCAGAACTACCTGCATGGCAGCTCACTGTCCCAGCGTCAGCAGTTTGTGGGCGAGCTGACCGGGGAACGGCGCAACGGCATGGCCGAGGTCAAGGTCAAAAACCGGTTTTCCGTGGGCGATCATCTGGAACTGATGACCCCGCGCGGAAACTACCACTTCGATCTTTATCAATTACTCAACACTGCCAACTTGCCAATTGAGGTTGCGCCCGGGGATGGCCACACGGTGTACCTGCCAATCCCCGATCAAGTGGATTTGAGCTACGCCTTGCTGATGCGGGATCTGACCATCAGCGAGACGATCAAACAGGCTGCGCTGTAAACGCGCACGGGCGTAACAAGGATCAAGTGGTCAATCCCTGAACACTTCATCCAGCAGGTTATGCATGGCGATGAAGGCGCGCTTGGCGGTTTTCGCGTCATACATCATCTTGCCCGGAACGTTGGCGTGTGGATCTGTGAACGAGTGCACGGCGCCACCGTAGCTGACCAACTGCCAGTCAACGCCTGCTGCATTCATCTCGTTTTCAAAGGCCGGGAGCTGCTCGTTGGGTACCAAGGGGTCGGACGCACCGTGCAGCGCCAGCACCGCCCCTTTGATGCTGTTCGCATCAATGGGGTTAGGCGTATCAAGGGTGCCGTGGAAGGATATGGCGGCTTTGAGCGGTGCACCACCGCGGGCCAGCTCCAGCGAACAACAGCCTCCAAAACAAAAGCCGAAGGTTGCCAATTTGGCGCTGTCGACTTTGGCAAACGAGGTGTTGCGCAAGTTATCGTAAGCGGCCCACATACGTTTGCGCAGCAAGGCACGGTCGTTTTTCAGCGGCATCATCGCAGCGCCCGCCTCATCAGCATTAGCAGGACGTATGCCTTGACCGTACAAGTCGGCAATCAATACCACATAGCCCTGTTCGGCCACGGACTTGGCAATCTCTTCAGCCCCTGCGCCAATGCCCATCCAATTGGGCGCCATGAGCAAGCCCGGCAACGGATCCACTCGGCTTGAGTCATAGGCAAGACGGCCCTCGTAAGGCTGGCCATCGATTTGATAGATCACCGACTGGAGCGTTATAGATTCCATTGAAAACCTCTGAGTTCAAAACAAAAAAAACCCGCCGAAGCGGGTTTTTTATAGACGTCTTACACGGACAACTCAACTAACAACTTATTCAGACGACGGACATAGGCCGCCGGATCTTTCAAGCTGTCGCCAGCCGCCAGTGCTGCTTGATCGAAGAGTATGTGCGACAAGTCGCCAAAACGCTCTTCACTTTGCTCCGCATCCAGTTTCTCGATCAGCGGATGAGCCGGGTTGAATTCGAAGATAGGCTTCGAATCCGGAACTTTCTGTCCGCTGGCTTCCAGAATCTGGCGCATCTGCAAGCCAAGGTCCTGCTCGCCAATCGCCAAAATGGCCGGTGAATCGGTCAGACGGTGCGAAACACGCACTTCACTGACGCTGTCGCCCAATGCCGTCTTGATGCGCTCAACCAGACCTTCTTTAGCCTTGGCCACTTCTTCTGCGGCTTTCTTGTCCTCTTCGGAGTCCAGATTGCCCAGATCAAGGTCGCCACGCGCCACGTCAACAAAGGTTTTGCCGTCAAATTCGCTGAGGTAGCTCATCAGCCACTCATCAATACGGTCGGTCAACAGCAGCACTTCGATGCCTTTCTTGCGGAAGACTTCCAGGTGCGGGCTGTTTTTAACCTGAGCATAGGTTTCACCGGTCAGGTAGTAGATATTGTCCTGACCTTCCTTGGCACGCTCAAGGTAGTTCGCCAGTGAAACCGTTTGCTCGCCGCCTTCCTCGTGGGTTGAAGCGAAGCGCAGCAGCCCGGCGATTTTTTCTTTGTTGGCGAAATCTTCAGCCGGACCTTCTTTCATCACCTGACCGAAGTTTTTCCAGAAGCCCTGGTATTTCTCAGGCTCGTTTTTCGCCAGTTTTTCCAGCATGTCCAGGACACGCTTGGTCAGCGCCGACTTCATGGAATCGATGATCGGGTCTTTTTGCAGGATTTCACGCGACACATTCAACGACAGATCGTTGGAGTCGACCACGCCTTTGATAAAACGCAGATACAGCGGCAGGAAGGACTCAGCCTGATCCATGACGAATACGCGCTGTACGTACAGCTTCAGGCCTTTAGGCGCTTCACGCTGGTAGAGATCAAACGGAGCGCGGGCCGGCACATAGAGCAACGAACTGTATTCCAGCTTGCCTTCGACCTTATTATGGCTCCAGGCCAACGGGTTTTCGAAGTCGTGGGCGATGTGCTTGTAGAACTCCTGATATTCCTCGTCCTTGACTTCAGCGCGAGGTCGGGTCCACAAGGCGCTGGCGCGGTTAACGGTTTCCCATTCCAGCGCAGGTGCTTCTTCGCCTTCTGCGCCAGCCTGCTCTTTAGGCAGTTCGATGGGCAAGGCGATGTGGTCGGAGTATTTTTTAATGATGTTGCGCAGACGCCAGCCATCAGCGAACTCTTCTTCACCGGACTTGAGGTGCAGCACAATTTTGGTACCACGCTCAGGCTTCTCGACAGTAGCAACTTCGAACTCGCCTTCGCCCTTGGACGACCAGTGCACGCCTTCGCTGGCAGGGGTACCGGCACGACGGCTGAACACGTCTACTTTGTCTGCAACGATAAAGGCGGAGTAGAAGCCCACACCGAACTGACCGATCAAGTGCGAATCTTTCTTTTGATCGCCCGAGAGGTTTTTCATGAAATCGGCGGTGCCGGACTTGGCAATCGTGCCCAAGTGGGTAATCACGTCGTCACGGTTCATACCGATGCCGTTGTCTTCGAGGGTGACGGTCTTGGCGTCCTTGTCGAAGCTCACACGGATTTTAAGTTCGTCGCCGCCTTCCAGAAGTTCTGGCTTGGACAGCGCTTCAAAACGTAATTTGTCGACAGCGTCAGAGGCGTTCGAGATCAATTCGCGAAGGAAGATTTCCTTGTTGGAATACAGCGAATGGATCATGAGGTGCAACAGTTGCTTGACCTCGGTCTGGAAGCCCAGGGTTTCCTTTTGAGTTTCCACGCTCATTGTTATAAAACTCCAATTTGATGGCATGAGCCACGCCCTAGAGGGTTGGCGGCGGGATGTCATGAAAGTTGGGGCTGGTACTGAAATTTCAAGGCCTGTGTTTTGAATCTACCCCAGCCCCCTCGTCATTGCGGGTTAACGCACCCGGTTAAGGGCCTCTAAACAGGGCATTACGACGATATTACCGTGCCATGACTAATCTGCTTGGCTTGTCAGTCGGTGACTGCGTAGAATTCGCGCGCGGCGTGCATTTATATATCTGCACACCCAAGGAACTTAAGCTATCGGCCTGTGCTCAAACGGCCGGTAGATATACTCAATAAGGAGAAACACCCCATGCGTAAGACTTTCGCTGTTGCTTTGATGTTGGCTGCTTCCCTCGGTCTCGCTGCTTGCGACAAAAAATCCGAAGATAAAGCACAAGACGCTGCTCAACACTCCGAGCAAGCTCAAGAAAAAATGAATGAAGCACAAGACAAAGTAAACGAAGCTGCAAAAGAGAACGCCGAAGCCGCTAAAGATCAGGCTGAGTCGAACAAAGCCGCTGCTGAAGAAGCCGCTCCGGCTGCTCCAGTTGCACCTGCTGCTACAGAAGCTGCTCCTGCTACCAAGTAATTCATTTACTTGGCTGCAAAAGAAAGCCCGCTCAATGCGGGCTTTACTTTGTCTGCGATTTGCCGAGTCAGACCAACAAACTTTTGAATGCAGGACTCAACATTAACAAGAGTGTGCAAAGCATCCCGACCACCCACGCCAGAGAGCGTTGCAACGCCCTATCAGCCCAGTAACACAGCAAAAACACAATGCGTGCGCACACAAACACAATGGCCAATGTGTCAATTAGCAAACCCTGTGTTTGGGTGGTGTGCGCCATCAATACAGCCGCCGAGAACAGCATGAAGGCTTCAAAACTGTTCTGATGCCCCGCCAGTGCTCGCGCGCCCAGGCCTGTCAAACGCGCCTGTTGTTCACGCGGTAATTGATTGTCATAGCCGCCCTGCTCTTTCATGGCTTTAGCCACGGGCACGCGTGCAATAAAGATCAACAGTGCGCTGATAAAAACACACCAGAAAGGAATACTCATGGGGTTGCGTCCTTGTTTGACTCAGGCAACGGCGCCTCAGTCGGGGTGTAGACCATGACACTCAACACGTCAGAATGAAACTCGCGTCGGTATAAAACCACGACGACACCCGCGCTCATCAGCATAAACAACCACGGGCTGACAAACCACGCCAGCATGGTCATGCCGAAGTAATACGAACGCAGGCCAAAGTTGAACTGGTTGGCTGCCATCGAAATCACTTTGGCCGCGCGCAATGCAAATGCCTTGCGCTCTTGTTCCGCAACATCGCGCTCGCCAATCATGGGCGCCGATCCAATGAGGATGGCGGCAAAGTTGTATTGGCGCATGCACCAGCTGAAGGTAAAGAAGGCATAAACGAATACCAGTGCCAGGCACAACAACTTGATTTCAGACATGCCCTGCGACGCTTGTTGCACCATGGGGATATCTGCCAACAGCGACACCGCCCGCTCCGATGCGCCCAGCACAGTCAGAATACCCGCGAGAATAATCAGGGTGCTGGAGGCAAAAAAGGATGCATTGCGTTCCAGATTGCCAATCACACTCGCGTCGGCAATGCGGTTGTCGCGCAATAGCATGCGGCGCATCCAGTCCTTTCGATACAAGTGCAAGACGCTGGCCAGACAGGCCGTGTCACGCGCTTTCCAGGTGGCATAGCGTGTGTAGCCACCCCAGCACACGACAAACCAGAGTGCGGCTAAAAGATGAGTCCAATTTGACTGAATGAACGACATGGGTTTTCCCGAAGCGCACGTGAGGGTAAGAGTTATGCACTTGCGTTCGACGCTTTAGCCAGCAAAAAGACACGCCCATAAAAAATGCCCTGTATCAAATTGATACAGGGCATTTTCATGTCGTCATTGCCCGCTTGTGGCGGGCTGAATGATTACGCCAGCGCTTCTTGACGCTTGCCCAGCATGCGGTCGCAAATCACCGCACCCAACAGAACCACCAGAGAAGGCACCAGCCACGCCAGCCCTTGCTCACTGAAAGGCATGTTAACCAGTCGATCAGGAATCCAGCCCGCCATGCCAGCCCCTTTAAGGGCATCGATGGAACCGAAGATGAAGGACACCAGCATCACCGGGCCCACGATTCGTGCTTGAGCGTGCCACAAGCCTTTGCAGAAACTCAGCGCCACCAGCACGATGCACGGCGGGTAAATCGCTGTCAGCAATGGAATGGAGAACGCGATCAACTGAGTCAGGCCCAGGTTGGACACCGCCAGCGAGAAGACTGCCAGCATCACCACCAGAGCCTTGTAGGACAGTGGCAGAACAGTACTGAAGTATTCAGCACAGGCGCAGGTCAGACCGACCGCAGTTACGAGGCAGGCCAGTGCAATCAATACCGCCAGAAAACCGCTGCCCAACGAACCAAAGGTGTGTTGTACGTAAGCGTGCAGTACCGCAGCGCCGTTGGTGGCACCCGCAGCCACTTCATGGCTGCCAGAACCGAGACGGAACAGGCTGACATACACCAGCGCCAGGCCCACACCTGCGATCAAACCGGCAATGATTGCATACCGGGTGATCAACTTCGGTGACTCCACACCACGGGAGCGGATGGCATTAACAATGACAATGCCGAATACCAATGCACCCAGCGTGTCCATGGTCAGATAACCATTGATGAACCCTTGGGAGAATGGCGCGGCAACGTATTCCGGGGTTGCCACGCCAATGTCGCCAGCCGGCAACGCAAACGCAGCAATGCCGAGGATCGCCAGCGCGATGATTTTCAGCGGCGCCAGAAAACGCCCTACGGTGTCCAAAAGGCGGCCCGGGTACAGTGAAACGAAGAACACGATAAGGAAGTACACCGAGCTGTAGAGGAACAGCGCCAGCGGGCTTTCACCGGTCAAAGGCGCGAGGCCGACTTCAAACGACACGGTGGCCGTACGCGGGGTCGCGAACAGCGGACCTACCGCCAGGTACGCAACCGCAGCCAGCAAGCCGCCAGCGATTTTACCGATCGGGCTACTCAGCGCATCCATGCCGCCGCCGACTTTCGCCAGCGCCACAACGGTGATGACCGGCAAGCCTACAGCCGTGGTCAGAAAGCCCAATGCAGCAATCCAGACATTAGGTCCGGCTTGCAGGCCAACGATCGGCGGGAAAATGATATTGCCAGCCCCAACGAACAGGGCAAACGTCATAAACCCAAGCGCCAGGATGTCCTGGCCTTTCAATACTTTCATTACGGAAATACCACACTACTGAATCGGAATTTAGAGGGGGAATTTCCCGTGCGGATGTGGGAAATGCTGTCGAACTGTATAAGTCCAACCCGTCTAGCGCGTGGCTTCCTTGTGGGATGCGAACGCAGAATTGGCTGTCAGATTACCCATTTTTTTCCTGCAACGCACTGTTGCAGGGCGCTCTGTCCGATGAACGCACGCAGTTGTCGCTTTGATGACATCGAAATTCGCCTTGGTGTGCTTTTCCTACAAGACGAGTCATAACAACCTACGCTTTCAATCACTAACCTGCTGGCAAACCTGCCAACAGGGTGTGCAAGCTTTGGAGCCATTGAAGAGTAGCGCGAGAGAGCATCACAGGTCGTAAGGGTCGTTAAAACGCTATCGCGGGTCTTCGGCTGGGCGCGCAGAAACATGACGGCGCACTAGAACCTCAAGCATTCCGGAACGGCGTCGATCCCGGCTTGCCTATGTGATATCAGCTCTGCCATAGCGCTTTTCAATGCACCGGAGCCTGAACGCACAAAGGCCACCCGAAGGTGGCCTTTGCCTGGTGTAACAGTCAGCTAAGCCAATGGCTTATTTGATTGCCCAGCCAGTCAGCTCGGACAACGCCTTGCCGATGTCTGCCAGCGAACGCACGGTTTTAACGCCTGCGTCTTCCAGAGCAGCAAACTTCTCGTCTGCAGTGCCCTTACCGCCAGAGATGATTGCGCCAGCATGGCCCATGCGCTTGCCTGCGGGGGCAGTCACACCAGCGATGTAGGAAACAACCGGCTTGGTCACGTTTGCCTTGATGTAAGCAGCCGCTTCTTCTTCAGCCGAACCGCCGATCTCACCGATCATAACGATCGCTTCGGTCTTCGGGTCTTCCTGGAACAGCTTCAGAATGTCGATGAAGTTGGAACCAGGAATCGGGTCACCACCGATGCCCACGCAAGTCGACTGACCGAAACCGGCGTCAGTGGTCTGCTTGACAGCTTCGTAAGTCAGGGTGCCGGAACGCGACACGATGCCTACTTTGCCTGGCAAGTGGATGTGACCTGGCATGATGCCGATCTTGCATTCGCCCGGCGTGATCACGCCTGGGCAGTTAGGGCCGATCAGGGTCACGCCCAGCTCGTCGCACTTAACTTTAGCGTCCAGCATGTCCAGGGTAGGAATGCCTTCAGTGATGCACACGATCAGTTTGATGCCACCGAACGCTGCTTCAAGGATAGAGTCCTTGCAAAACGGAGCCGGTACGTAAATAACGCTGGCAGTTGCACCCGTAGCCGCAACAGCTTCTTTTACGGTGTTGAAAACAGGCAGGTCCAGGTGAGTGGTACCGCCTTTGCCCGGCGTAACGCCACCGACCATTTTGGTGCCGTACTCAATGGCTTGCTGGGTGTGGAAGCTACCCTGCGAACCGGTGATGCCCTGGCAGATAACCTTGGTGTCTTTATTGATCAGGACGCTCATTACTTGCCCTCCGCAGCTTTGACAACTTGTTGAGCAGCGTCGGTCAAGCTGGTAGCAGCGATGATGTTCAAGCCGCTTTCTGCCAGTACTTTAGCGCCCAGTTCAGCGTTGTTGCCTTCAAGGCGCACAACCACCGGGATTTTAACGCCGACTTCTTTCACTGCACCGATGATGCCTTCGGCAATCATGTCGCAACGAACGATGCCGCCGAAGATGTTGACCAGTACTGCTGCAACATTGCTGTCGGACAGAATGATCTTGAACGCTTCAGTTACGCGTTCTTTGGTAGCACCGCCGCCAACGTCGAGGAAGTTGGCTGGCTTGCCGCCATGCAGGTTGACGATGTCCATGGTGCCCATGGCCAGGCCAGCACCGTTAACCATGCAGCCGATGTTACCTTCCAGCGCTACGTAGTTCAGTTCGAACTGGGCAGCGTGCGCTTCGCGCGGATCGTCCTGGGACGGATCGTGGAAAGTCTTCAGCTTAGGCTGGCGGTACATGGCGTTAGCGTCGATGTTGATTTTCGCATCGAGGCAGTGCAGATCGCCGTCAGTCTTGATGACCAGCGGGTTCACTTCCAGCAGAGCCAGATCGTGGTCCTGGAACAGTTTGGCCAAACCAACGAAGATCTTGGCGAACTGGGAAACCTGCTTGCCTTCCAGACCCAGCTGGAAAGCCAGCTCACGACCCTGGAATGGCTGAGCGCCAACCAGTGGATCGATCGTGGCTTTAAGAATTTTTTCAGGCGTATCGTGAGCGATTTTCTCGATGTCCACGCCACCTTCGGTGGAAGCCATGAACACGATACGGCGGCTCGAACGGTCAACGACAGCGCCCAGGTACAGCTCTTTAGCGATATCAGTGCACGATTCAACCAGGATCTTGGTGACCGGCTGACCATTGGCGTCAGTCTGGTAGGTCACCAGACGCTTGCCCAACCACTGTTGTGCGAATGCTTTAGCGTCTTCTTTGCTGCGAACCAGCTTTACACCGCCCGCTTTACCGCGACCACCTGCGTGAACCTGGGCTTTTACAACCCATTCGGTTCCGCCGATTTTGTCGCATGCTTCTGCGGCCGCTTCCGGGGTATCTACTGCATAACCCTTGGATACTGGCAGGCCGTATTCAGCGAACAGCTGCTTACCCTGATACTCGTGAAGATTCATGCTTTTTACCGTCTTCGTTAGGTACTGCGCATTCGGCGCTGCACTTTTATTAGTGCCGCACCACCTGTGACTGCTGCTTGCACTGTTTCGACAAACCCGACACCCGCGTGGGCGGAGTCGGGCCTGATTGAAACGGGACAAGACTGCGTCCGGCGGAAGTTCCGCGGTGAGGCTTGCGAGCAAGGCTCACGACGGGCAAACCGCCGTGGTTTCTTATTGTCTGGTCTTAACGTTTCTTACGGTTGGCAATGTGGATGGCGCCGCCATTCACTGCCAGCGCTGCTTCGTGCAACGCTTCGGACAAGGTTGGATGGGAGAAAACCATCATGCCCAAGTCCTCGGCACTGGTGCCGAACTCCATACCGATAGCGCCCTGCTGTACCAGCTCTGCAGCGCTCGGGCCAATCACGTGGACGCCCAGTACGCGGTCAGTTTTGGCATCAGCAATGACTTTTACAAAGCCACCGGTGTCGTTTGCTGCCATGGCACGGCCACTGGCTGCGAACGGGAAGGTGCCGACGTTAACTTCAACGCCTTCAGCTTTCAAGGCCTGTTCGGTTTTACCGACCCACGCGATCTCCGGGTGCGTGTAAATAACCGATGGAATCAGGTCGTAGTTCATCTCGGTCTTGTGACCTTTGATGCGCTCGACAACCATGATGCCTTCTTCGGAAGCCTTGTGAGCCAGCATCATGCCGCGCACCACGTCACCAATGGCGTAGACGCCCGGTACGCTGGTGGCGCAATGATCGTCAACAAACACGAAACCGCGTTCGTCAATGGTCACGCCGCTGTCGGCTGCCAGCAGCTCGGTGGTCACCGGACGGCGGCCTACCGCTACGATCAGCTTGTCGAAGGTAATGGTCTGTTCGCCGTTGGCGTCGGTGTAGGTCACAACGACTTCTTCGCCGTTCACCTTGGAACCGGTTACGCGGGCGCCCAGCTTGATGTCCAGACCTTGTTTGGTCAGGGTTTTGTAGGCTTCCTTGGACACAGCAGCATCCGCCGCCATCAGGAACGTATCCAGGGCTTCCAAAACAGTGACCTGAGCCCCCAGACGCGACCATACCGAACCCAGTTCCAGGCCGATTACGCCAGCGCCGATTACGCCAAGACGCTTGGGTACGGACTGGAATTCCAGGGCGCCGGTCGAATCAACGATTACGTTGTTGTCCACTGGAGCCGGTGGAATGTCGATCGGACGCGAACCCGAAGCCAGAATCACGTTCTCGGCTTCGATGATTTCGACGCTGCCGTCAGGCTTGGTCAGTTCAACTTTCTTGCCGGCCAGCAATTTGCCGTGACCTTGCAAGGACGTCACGCCATTTGCCTTGAACAGGGTCGCAACACCGGAAGTCAGACCTTTAACGATGTTGGCCTTGCGGCCTACCATCGCCGGCACGTCCATCTTCACTTCACCGGTGCTGATACCGTGGATGGCGAACGCATCCTTGGCTTCGTGGTACTTCCAGGAGCTGTCCAGCAGCGCCTTGGATGGAATGCAGCCAACGTTCAGGCACGTACCGCCCAGCGCCAGTTTGCCTTCCTTGTCGGTGTATTTTTCGATGCAAGCAGTCGAAAGGCCCAGTTGAGCGGCCTTGATGGCTGCAACGTAGCCACCAGGGCCCGCACCAATCACTACAACGTCAAATTTCTGAGACATGTAAAAGAATCCTCTTTTAGCGACAAGCTTCAAGCCGCGAGCTGCAAGCCAAAGCCAGGCCGCGAACGACACAAGGCTTCAGACTTGCAGCTCATGGCTGCTTCTATCAGATATCCAGCAGCAGACGCGCCGGATCTTCCAGCAGGTTTTTGATTGCTACCAGGAAACTTACAGCTTCTTTGCCGTCGATCAAGCGGTGATCGTAAGACAGAGCCAGGTACATCATCGGACGGATGACCACCTGACCGTTGACGGCCATAGGACGCTGAAGGATGTTGTGCATGCCCAGGATCGCAGCTTGCGGCGGGTTAACGATCGGGGTCGACATCATCGAACCGAACGTACCACCGTTTGTGATCGTGAACGTGCCGCCGGTCATTTCATCAATCGACAGCTTGCCGTCACGGGCTTTCTTGCCGTAGGCAGCGATGCCGCCTTCGATTTCAGCCAGGCTCATCAGCTCTGCATTACGCAGAACAGGAACCACCAGGCCGCGGTCGCTGGAGACGGCAACGCCGATATCTGCGTAGCCGTGGTAAACGATGTCGGAACCGTCGATAGATGCGTTGACAGCCGGGAAGCGTTTCAGCGCCTCAGTGGCGGCCTTCACGAAGAACGACATGAAGCCCAGACGCACGCCGTTGTGGGACTTCTCGAACAGGTCCTTGTACTTCGAACGCAGTGCCATGATTTCAGTCATGTCCACTTCGTTGAAGGTGGTCAGCATCGCCATGTTGGACTGCGCTTCAACCAGACGCTTGGCCACAGTGGCACGAACGCGGGTCATTGGAACGCGTTTTTCAACACGGTCGCCAGCAGCGAATACCGGTGCAGTTGCAGCCGGTGCAGCGGCTTTGGCAGGTGCGGCAGCAGGAGCAGCTTTTTTGGCCGCTACAGCAGCAACAACGTCTTCCTTGGTCACACGACCACCTTTGCCAGTACCGGCAACGGAAGCAATGTTGATGCCGTTTTCTTCAGCGATTTTACGAGCCGCCGGTGCAGCGATCGGGTCATCTTCGCCATCGGCAGCAGGTGCAGCGGCTTGAGCGGCAGGAGCAGCGGCAGCCGGTGCAGCAGGAGCAGCAGCGCCGCCTTCAACGATGGAGCCCAGTACTTCGTCGGACAGAACGGTGTCGCCTTCGTTCTTAACGATTGCGCCCAGTACGCCATCAGCAGTGGCCAGTACTTCCAGCACAACTTTGTCGGTCTCGATGTCAACGATCAGGTCGTCACGCTTTACAGCGTCGCCCGGTTGCTTGTGCCAGGTGGCAACGGTGCCGTCGGCAACCGATTCCGGAAAAGTTGGGGCTTTAATCTCGATAGCCATGTTCGTGGTTCCTTTAATTCGGTTCAGTGCGCGAAGGCGTTAAACAGTAAACGCATCTTGCAACAGTTTGGCCTGTTGCTCGGCGTGCATCGATGCATAACCACAAGCAGGTGCAGCAGAAGCGTCACGGCCCGCGTACTCAAGTACGAGCGACTTGTCGTGACCGCCAATGATGCGGCGCATGTGATGCTGGCTGCAGTACCAGGCACCCTGGTTCATCGGCTCTTCCTGACACCACACAATGTGTTTCAGGTTTTTGTACGGAGCCAGGACTTCAATCAAGTCGTCCTCAGGGAACGGATACAGCTGCTCAAGACGCACGATGGCGATGTCTTCACGACCTTCGGCACGGCGTTTTTCCAACAGGTCATAGTAGACCTTGCCGCTACACAGCACGATGCGCTCGACTTTCGCCGGATCCTGCGCGTCGATTTCCGGGATAACGGTCTGGAACGAACCTTCTGCCAGATCTTCCAGGGTCGAGACGGCCAGCTTGTGGCGCAGCAACGACTTCGGCGTCAGAACCACCAGCGGCTTGCGCAGCGGACGGATAACCTGACGGCGCAGCAGATGGTAGATCTGTGCCGGCGTGGTCGGTACGCATACCTGAATGTTGTGTTCGGCGCACAGCTGCAGGTAACGCTCAAGACGTGCCGAGGAGTGCTCAGGGCCCTGACCTTCATAACCGTGTGGCAGCAACATAGTCAGACCGCACAGGCGACCCCACTTGTGCTCGCCGCTGGTGATGAACTGGTCGATAACGACCTGCGCACCGTTGGCGAAGTCGCCGAACTGGGCTTCCCAGATCACCAGCGCGTTTGGCGTGGTGGTCGAGTAACCGTATTCAAACGCCAATACCGCTTCTTCCGACAGCAACGAGTCGTACAGATCAAAGCGAGGCTGACCTTCGTACAGGTGCTGCAGCGGAATGTAGGTGCTGGCGTCTTTCTGGTTGTGCAACACGGCGTGACGGTGCGAGAACGTACCGCGACCGATGTCCTGACCCGTCATGCGGATCGGGTGACCTTCGAACGCCAGGGTCGCGTATGCCATGGTTTCGGCATAACCCCAGTTGATCGGCAGGCCGCCGGCTTGCATTTTTTGACGGTCTTCGTAGATCTTCGACACCTGGCGCTGCATGACGAAGCCTTCTGGGATTTCCAGCAGCTTGGCCGACAGTTCTTGCAGGGTTTTCAGATCAAAACGCGTGTCATGGCGCGCTGTCCAGGCATGGCCCAGGTACGGACGCCAGTCTACGAACAGCTCTTTGTTTGGCTCTTTGACCAGACTCTTCACAACATGCAGACCGTTGTCCAGCGCGTTGCGGTATTCGTCGATCTTGGCCTGAACGCGATCTGCGTCAACCACACCTTCCTGAGTCAGACGATCGGCATACAATTCACGCGTGGTGCGCTGTTTGGCGATCTGCTGATACATCAGCGGCTGGGTGCCGTTTGGCTCGTCGGCCTCGTTGTGACCGCGACGGCGGTAACAGAACAGGTCGATCACGACGTCACGCTTGAATTGCATGCGGTAGTCGATGGCCAGTTGAGTCACGAACATGACGGCTTCAGGGTCATCACCATTCACATGGAGAATCGGCGCCTGGATCATTTTCGCAACGTCGGTGCAGTACTCGGTCGAACGCGAGTCCAGCGGGTTGCTGATGGTGAAGCCCACCTGGTTGTTAATCACCAGGTGTACGGTGCCGCCGGTTTTGAAGCCGCGTGTTTGCGACATCTGGAAGGTTTCCATGACCACGCCCTGACCTGCGAATGCAGCATCACCGTGGATGGAAATCGGCAGAACCTTGTCGCCCGTCTTGTCGTTACGACGATCCTGGCGTGCACGTACAGACCCTTCAACCACCGGAGAAACGATTTCCAGGTGGGACGGGTTAAACGCCATTGCCAGGTGAACTTCGCCACCGGAGGTCATGACGTTGGAGGAGAAGCCCTGGTGGTATTTAACGTCACCGGAACCCAGCTCGATCTTTTTCTTGCCTTCGAACTCGTCGAACAACTCGCGCGGGTTTTTACCGAAGGTGTTCACCAGGACGTTCAGACGACCACGGTGGGCCATGCCGATGACGATTTCCTTGGTGCCGTAGTTGCCCGAACGCTGGATCAGCTCGTCCAGCAATGGAATCAGGCTCTCGCCGCCTTCCAGACCGAAACGCTTGGTGCCCGGGTATTTGGTCCCCAGGTATTTTTCCAGACCTTCGGCAGCCGTGACGCGCTCAAGCAGATGGCTTTTGACTTCAGCCGAATACGTTGGGCGGCCGCGCACGCTTTCGAGGCGCTGTTCAAACCAGTGGCGCTGCTCGGAATCGACGATGTGCGTGAACTCTGCGCCAATGGTGCGGCAATATGTCTGCTGCAACGCTTCGAGAATTTCGCGTAGGCTCGCTTCCTCTTTGCCGATGTACAGGTCGCCGGCACGGAAGGTCGTATCAAGATCGGCATTGGTCAAGCCGTAATGATTGATCGACAGGTCTGCAGGTGCAGGACGCTGCCACAGCCCCAGCGGATCAAGCTGGGCTGCCTGGTGGCCGCGCATCCGATAGGCCTGGATCAATCGCAGCACTTCAACCTGCTTCTTCTCGTGCTCACTGCTCACGCTCCCGGCGGAAACCGGTTGGGCGCGGCGCTGGTTCTTTGCCAGCAGCACGAAATGATCGCGGATTGTGGAGTGCGAAACATCGTTGGCAGAGTTGCCGTCAGTCGGCAACGTCTGAAATTTGGTGCGCCATTCTTCTGGCACAGCGTTAGGGTCGTGCAGGTAGAGCTCGTAGAGCTCTTCCACATAGGCAGCGTTACCACCTGAAAGATAGCCGCTGTTCCACATGCGCTGCATCACGCTTTCTTGCATGCTTGGTCACCCTCGGTTAGGGGACACCATCGACGAGAACACCAGAGCATGCTTGAGAAAGTCCGAATACAGCGACTAAAACAAGCCACTTAGGATCACGCTGATAGTCCGGGTACCAGCCCGGATGCCCCTGCTGGTCTCATTTCTTCAAAATAAGAGCCGCAACTTTGTGAGCTGCTGCTCAGGTTAAAACTACGGCGCCGGTTGAAGCCTGCGCCGTAGCATCTTCGGTTACAGCGATCTACGGTATAGCGGTGTATCAGACGCCGCTTTGCAGCAGCATGCTACGCACGTGGCCGATGGCCTTAGTCGGGTTCAGACCTTTAGGGCACACGTTTACGCAGTTCATGATCCCGCGGCAGCGGAATACGCTGAACGGGTCATCCAGTGAAGCCAGACGCTCGCTGGTCTTGGTGTCACGGCTGTCAGCCAGGAAACGGTAGGCTTGCAGCAGTGCAGCAGGGCCCAGGAACTTGTCCGGGTTCCACCAGAAGGACGGGCACGAAGTCGAGCAGCAAGCACACAGGATGCACTCGTACAGACCGTCGAGCTTTTCACGCTCTTCTGGCGATTGCAGACGCTCGATGGCCGGGGCCGGCGTATCGTTCTGCAGGAATGGCTTCACCTTCTCGTATTGCTTGTAGAAGATGCTCATGTCGACGACCAGGTCACGGATAACCGGCAAACCTGGCAGAGGACGGATCACCAACTTGTTACCTTTTACGACAGCGGACAGTGGCGTTACGCACGCCAGACCGTTTTTGCCGTTGATGTTCATGCCGTCCGAGCCACAAACGCCCTCGCGGCAAGAGCGACGATAGGAGAAACCTTCGTCCTGCTCTTTGATCAGGGCCAGAACGTCCAGCACCATCAAGTCTTTACCATTGGTATTGACCTGGAACTCTTGCATGAACGGTGCAGCGTCCTGATCCGGGTTGTAGCGATAAACACTGACTTTCAACATATCGGCCACCCTTAGTAAGTACGAACCATTGGCTGGAAGGTCGGAACGGTTTTCGGCGAGAAATTCACCGCACGCTTGGCTACGCGCTTCTCACCCGGGAAATACAGGGTGTGGCACAGCCAGTTAACGTCGTCACGATCTTCGTAGTCTTCACGGGCGTGAGCACCGCGCGATTCTTTACGGGTTTCAGCAGCGATTGCAGTGGCTTCTGCCACTTCAAGCAGGTTTTGCAGCTCAAGTGCTTCGATACGGGCCGTGTTGAACGCCTGGCTCTTATCGTTGATTTTCACGTTGGCGATGCGCTTGCGCAGCTCTTGCAGCTGGGCAATACCCTTCTGCATGTATTCGCCGGTACGGAATACACCGAAGTAGTTCTGCATGCAGCTTTGCAGCTCTTTACGCAGGGTTGCCACGTCTTCGCCATCAGTGCGCGAGTTCAAGCCATCCAGACGCGCCAGAGCAGCGTCGATATCAGCCTGACGTGGACGAGCGTAATCAACGCCTTCTTTCAGGGTCTGCTCAAGGAACAGGCCAGCAGCACGACCGAACACCACCAGGTCGAGCAGCGAGTTGCCGCCCAGACGGTTGGCGCCGTGAACCGATACGCAAGCCACTTCACCGACCGCGAACAGGCCAGGAATGATTGCGTCGTTGCCTTCAGCGTCCTGAGTAATTGCCTGACCATGAATGTTGGTGGCAACACCACCCATCATGTAGTGGCAAGTAGGAACGACTGGAACTGGCGCCAGAACCGGGTCGACGTGCGCAAATGTTTTGGACAGTTCGCAGATGCCTGGCAGACGGCTGTGCAGAACTTCTTCACCGAGGTGATCAAGTTTCAGCATCACGTGGTCGCCATCCGGACCGCAACCGTTACCCGCGATGATTTCTTTAACCATCGAGCGAGCGACTACGTCACGGCCAGCAAGGTCTTTGGCGTTCGGAGCATAACGCTCCATGAAACGCTCGCCGTGCTTGTTGATCAGGTAACCACCTTCACCACGGCAACCTTCTGTAACCAGTACACCCGCGCCGGCGATGCCGGTTGGGTGGAACTGCCACATTTCGATGTCCTGCACCGGAACGCCTGCGCGCAGTGCCATGCCAATACCGTCACCGGTGTTGATCAGTGCGTTGGTGGTCGAGGAGTAAATACGGCCCGCACCGCCAGTCGCCAGTACGGTCGCATTAGCGCGAACGTAAGAGGTTTCACCGGTTTCAATGCAGATGACGATCATGCCAACAAAGGCGCCGTCTTCGTTTTTCACCAGATCCACACCGTAGTATTCGTTCAGGAATACAGTGCCAGCCTTGAGGTTGGCCTGGTACAGGGTGTGCAACAGTGCGTGGCCGGTACGGTCCGCCGCAGCGCAAGTACGTGCCGCCTGGCCGCCCTTGCCGAAATCCTTCGACTGACCGCCGAAAGGACGCTGGTAAATACGGCCCTGCTCGGTACGGGAGAACGGCAAGCCCATGTGCTCAAGTTCAAACACGGCTTCCGGACCTACGGAACACATGTATTCGATAGCGTCCTGGTCACCGATGTAGTCGGAGCCCTTGACGGTATCGTACATGTGCCAGCGCCAGTCATCGTTCGGGTCTGCAGACGCGATGGCGCAAGTGATGCCACCCTGAGCCGATACGGTATGCGAACGGGTCGGGAAGACTTTGGTAATTACAGCAGTCTTGTGACCGCCTTGTGCCAGCTGCAGAGCAGCACGCATGCCAGCACCGCCGCCGCCTACAATAATGGCGTCGAACGAAAGTGTATTAACTGTGTTAGCCATGACTCAGATACCCCAAAGAATCTGCACACCCCAGACGAAGTAAGCGAACATTGCAACGCCGCATACTGCCTGGAAGAGGAAACGTACTGCTGTCGCGGACTTGCCCAGCGCCATTGGCGTGAGGTAGTCAGTCGCGATGGTCCACATGCCGACCCAGGCGTGAGCGCCGAGTGCAACAAGGGCCAGCAGGCTGAAGATACGCATCCAGTTGCTTGCGAACAGCTCATGCCATTGGGCGTAGCCAATGCCTGGGTTCGCAACGAGGTACCCGATCAGGAAGATGAAATAAGCCGCTAGAACGACCGCAGACACACGCTGTGCCATCCAGTCATAGAGGCCCGAACGCGACAGGTTCGTAACGCTGGTTACCATATCCAAACTCCCGCCAGAACGATCATCACCACGGAAATGACGATTACGATTTTCGAGCCCAGTTTGCCGCCTTCCAGCGTCTCACCGATGCCCATGTCCATGATCAAATGGCGAATACCTGCCACCAGGTGGTACAGCAAGGCAGATAGCAGGCCCCACGCAACGAATTTGGCCAGCGGACTGGTCAAGCATGCCTTCACCTCGGCAAAACCTTCTTCCGAACCCAGGGATTTGCTCAATGCATAAAGCATGATGCCCAGGCCGAGAAAGAGAATGATGCCCGATACACGGTGCAGAAATGACGTAACGCCGGTAATGGGGAGTTTGATGGTCCTTAGGTCTAGGTTTACAGGTCGTTGGCTATTCACGGCTTTTTTCACACTGAAGAGCCCCTAACAATCAGGGCAAGTTTGTTGGGATGTGCACTGGTCAGGTACCCACCACCCAGGGAGTGACGACCCCCATCTAAACGGGCCCAAAAGCCCCTGGCGGTCGGCTGCCGAGTATAGACAGTTAGGTCACTAATGACAACGCAATCACCTCCCCCTAATAGCGCATTGCAATGCAGCTACAAAAGGCGTAAACGGCAGGGATAATCGTTAAAAAACGCTCCTGAAAGCCTTGTACAGCAAGACTTTAGGCAAATTGACATTCAAATTTATCTCACTATAGTGGTGCGGGCCCTGCGTGGGGGGTCTGTCTGATGATTTCAAGCATAAATAGGAGGCCACATGGCTGACAAAAAAGCGCAGTTGATCATCGAGGGCGCAGCCCCCGTCGAGCTGCCCATTTTAACTGGCACCGTGGGTCCCGATGTAATCGATGTGCGAGGCCTCACGGCCACGGGCCGGTTCACATTTGACCCTGGCTTCATGTCGACCGCGTCCTGCGAGTCGAAGATCACCTATATTGATGGTGACAACGGTATCCTGCTGCACCGCGGCTACCCGATCGAACAACTGGCCGAACACTCTGACTACCTTGAAACCGCTTACCTGCTGCTGAACGGCGAACTGCCGACCGCAGAGCAGAAAGCCCAGTTCGTCAGCACCGTCAAGAACCACACCATGGTTCACGAACAGCTGAAGACCTTCTTCAACGGCTTCCGTCGCGACGCCCACCCGATGGCCGTCATGTGCGGCGTAGTTGGCGCCCTGTCTGCCTTCTACCACGACTCCCTCGACATCAATAACCCGCAGCATCGCGAAATTTCCGCGATCCGCCTGGTTGCCAAGATGCCGACCCTGGCCGCAATGGTTTACAAGTACTCCATGGGCCAACCCATGATGTACCCACGTAACGACCTGAGCTACGCCGAAAACTTCCTGCACATGATGTTCAACACACCGTGCGAGATCAAACCGATCAGCCCGGTACTGGCCAAGGCCATGGATAAGATCTTTATCCTGCACGCCGACCACGAACAGAATGCCTCGACTTCCACCGTACGCCTGGCAGGCTCCTCGGGTGCCAACCCGTTCGCCTGTATTGCTGCGGGCATCGCCGCACTGTGGGGCCCTGCCCACGGCGGCGCCAACGAAGCCGTGCTGACCATGCTCGACGAAATTGGCGATGTCTCCAACATCGACAAGTTCATCGCCAAGGCCAAGGACAAAAACGATCCGTTCAAACTGATGGGCTTCGGTCACCGCGTTTACAAAAACCGTGACCCGCGCGCAACGGTCATGAAAAAGACCTGCGACGAAGTTCTCAAAGAGCTGGGCATCCAGAACGATCCGCAACTCGAACTGGCCATGCGCCTGGAAGAGATCGCCCTGACCGACCCGTACTTCATCGAGCGCTCGCTGTACCCGAACGTCGACTTCTACTCGGGGATCATCCTCAAGGCGATCGGCATTCCAACCAGCATGTTCACCGTGATCTTCGCCCTGTCGCGCACCGTAGGCTGGATCTCGCACTGGAAAGAAATGCTCTCCAGCCCGTACAAAATCGGCCGTCCGCGCCAGCTGTACACCGGTTACGAGCAGCGTGACCTGACCAAACTCGAAGACCGCAAGTAAGCGCCTGCCCAACGACAGCGCTCTGCCTGCAACGAATACGGCCTCTATCTGATAGAGGCCGTATTTTTTTGCCCGCAAGCCGCACACCAAGATCACGCTAAGCGCCCTGTAATCATTGCCAAGACAGGCAACTACGATCACAGCCCTGGACACCCGGCCGCTTGACGAATCACGCTAACCGTCCCCCACAAGCTCCGGTTTGCCACATCGGACGCGCTGCCCCCCCCCCCTTTCTGTGATGCACAAAAAATCCCCCTGCCTTTCGACAGAGGGATTTTTCAGTAGCCCAGCCTTACATTATTTTCTTAGTGCGACACCGCCCCGCTCGCCCCCAGGCCCGTCTGCGAACGCACAAACTGAGGGAAGAACAACGCACGCTCTTTCTCTGCCGACTTGGACTTGTCAGTGATCGAGAAGAACCAGATCCCCACAAACGCAATGATCATGGAGAACAGCGCCGGATACTCGTAAGGGAAGATGGCTTTTTCATGATGAAGGATCTGTACCCAAATGGTCGGGCCCAGAATCATCAAGCCGACTGCGCTTACCAGCCCCAGCCAACCACCAATCATTGCACCGCGCGTGGTCAGGTTTTTCCAGTACATGGAAAGCAGCAACACGGGGAAGTTACAACTGGCTGCGATGGAGAACGCCAGGCCCACCATGAACGCAATGTTCTGGCTTTCAAACAAGATGCCAAGGCCAATCGCCAGCACGCCGAGGGCGATGGTGGTGATTTTCGAGACACGAATCTCGTCCTTGTCGTTTGCCTTGCCCTTTTTAATGACGCTGGCATACAAGTCGTGAGACACCGCCGAAGCACCTGCCAACGTCAGGCCCGCTACCACCGCCAGAATCGTTGCAAAAGCGACGGCCGAAATGAAGCCCAGGAAGATACTGCCGCCCACGGCATCGGCCAAATGCACAGCCGCCATGTTATTGCCGCCCAGCAGCGCGCCTGCCGCGTCTTTAAACGCAGGGTTCGTGCTGACAAGAATGATCGCGCCGAACCCGATGATGAACGTCAGAATGTAGAAGTAACCAATGAAGCCAGTCGCATAGAGCACGCTCTTACGGGCTTCCTTGGCATCACTCACGGTGAAGAAGCGCATCAGAATGTGCGGCAGACCGGCAGTACCGAACATCAGTGCCAGACCGAGGGAGAACGCCGAGATCGGATCTTTGACCAGACCGCCCGGGCTCATGATGGCTTCACCTTTAGGATGAACCTGCACCGCTTCGGCAAACAGCGAGTTGAAGTCGAAGTTGACGTGTTTCATGACCATCACAGCCATGAACGTTGCACCGGACAACAACAGCACGGCTTTGATGATCTGTACCCACGTGGTGGCCAGCATGCCACCGAACAGCACATACAGGCACATCAGGATGCCCACCAAGATCACCGCAACGTGGTAATCGAGACCGAACAGCAACTGGATCAGCTTGCCCGCACCGACCATCTGGGCGATCAGGTAAAAAGCCACCACCACCAGCGATCCGCAGGCCGACAGGGAGCGGATCTGAGTCTGCCCAAGACGGTAGGACGCCACGTCGGCAAAGGTGTACTTGCCCAAGTTACGCAGACGTTCCGCAATCAGGAACAGGATGATGGGCCAGCCCACCAAAAAGCCGATGGAATAAATCAGGCCATCGTAGCCAGAGGTGTACACCAGCGCGGAAATACCCAGAAAGGACGCGGCCGACATGTAGTCACCCGCAATCGCCAGACCGTTCTGAAAACCGGTGATCTTGCCGCCCGCGGCGTAGTAGTCCGCCGCCGACTTGTTACGCTTGGAGGCCCAATACGTAATGCACAGTGTTGCACCTACGAACACCACAAACATGATGATCGCTGACACGTTAAGGGGTTGCTTCTGCACTTCACCGGTCAGGGCCTCGCCCGCCCAGACGCCAGAAGACAAGGCTGCCAGGCCCAGTGTTGCCAATAGACGCCGGATCATTGCGCAGCCTCCTTGAGAATTGCATTGTTCAGGTCGTCAAACTCGCCATTGGCCCGGTGGATATAAATAGCTGTCAGCACAAAGGCTGAAACAATCAGCCCGACACCAATCGGTATTCCCCAAGTAATGGACGAACCGGGGCTCAATTTCGCCCCCATGATGTGCGACCCGTAGGCAATCAACAGGATAAAGCCGGCATATAACCCAAGCATGATCGCCGAAAGAATCCAGGCGAAACGCTCTCTTTTTTTGACCAGCTCCTTGAAACGGGGGCTGTTTTGAATCGTGAGGTAAATGCTGTCGTTCATTATTTTTGTCCTCGCAGCACAGATGAGATGGAACGATTTCACTATTAGGGGGCTTGAATTTCTAAGCCAGACGACTTTAGTAGTAGAACCGTCTTCCACTGCAGCCCCCGGTTTATCTGGCCTGCATGGAAGTTGACATCATTTTGCCTACCCCAGAAACGCAAAAACCGCCTGACGCACGCATCAGGCGGTTACGCAAACACCGAGCTAGACACCTCGCTGTTTTTATTGAGTCCACGCAGCTACTCGATCGGGGTGCTTGGCTACCCACTCCCGAGCCGCCACTTCTGGCTTCTCACCTTCCTGTATGGCCAGCATCACTTCGCCAATTTCGTCTTTCGATGCCCACTGGAATTTTTTCAAAAAGGCCGCCACCTCCGGTGCTTTGCTGTCCAGCGCTTTGCTGCCAACACTGTTAACGGTTTCTGCGGCCCCGTAGACCTGCTTTGGGTCATCCAGAAAGCGCAGTTTCCATTTGGCAAACATCCAGTGCGGCACCCACCCAGTGACCACCACCGGCTGTTCTTTGGCATAAGCCCGCCCAAGCTCTGACGTCATGGCCGCGCCGGAACTGGCTTGCAGTTTATAACCAAGGCCGTAATCCTTGATCGCCTGGTCCGTTTTGAGCATCACACCAGACCCCGCATCAATCCCGACTATTTTCTGTTGATACCCCTTGTCCTCTTTAAGATCGGCAATTGACGTGGCTTCAACATAGTCAGGCACGATCAAACCGATTTTTGCGTCCTTAAAGTTGGGCCCGTAATCCACCACCTTGTCCTTATTCTTCGCCCAATACTCGCCATGGGTGACCGGCAACCAGGCGGACAACATAGCGTCCAGCTTGCCGGTGGCCACGCCCTGCCACATGATCCCGGTTGCCACCGGCATCAACTTCACGTCATAGCCCAACTTCTGCTTAATCACTTCTGCGGCAACATGGGTTGTGGCCACACTGTCCGACCACCCATCGACGTAACCTATATTAAGTGTAGGTTTCGCCTGCGCGCAGACTGCGCCCGCCCCCAAAGCCAGCACCAAAGCAGCCCCCACACTCAAGCGTCGTCGCATCGTCATCAATGAATCCTCACCGTGTCGGGCCCGACGGGTGCCGGACCGCTTGAACCCGTAGCTCGATGATCAACCTCTGAATCACTGCAACCTGCTCTGACGGCGACCTCAAGCCAGCTGCAAGCGACATGCGCTTAGACGTAACAAAATCATTCACACATGCTGGGCAGCCCTAATTGCAGGTAAGATGCGCGGCTTTGCTCCCATACGGCCTGACCATGTCTGCGACTGCCCGCTTCCCCACCCTGCCCTACCTCTTCGCGTGCGTGCTGAGCCTGTTTGCCGTGGCCGGTTTCTGGTACGGCTTAGGCCAACCCGTGATCCTGCCCGATGCGGCCACGCCAACCCACAAGTTGCAGTGCGCCTCGTATACGCCGTTCGGTAAGGATCAATCACCCTTCGATCAACCGTTCGTGCCGCGCATTGAGCAAATGGATGCTGACCTGGCCCTGCTGGCCACGCGTTTTAATTGCGTACGCACCTACTCGCAGGCCGGTCTTGAAGCTTTGCCCGAGCTGGCTCGCAAACATGGGCTCAAAGTCATGATGGGGGCCTGGGTAAGCCGGGACCCGGTAGCCACCGCCGAAGAAGTCAATGCGCTGATTGCATCGGCCAATGCCAACCCGGATATCGTCAGCTCGGTCATCGTGGGTAATGAGGCGCTGCTACGCAAAGAAATCACTGCCCCGCAGTTGGTCACGCTGATCGAGCAGGTGAAGAGCCAGATAAAACAACCCGTCACCTATGCGGACGTCTGGGAGTTCTGGCTGCAACACCCGGAAATCGCGCCCGCTGTCGACTTCCTGACCATTCACCTACTGCCCTATTGGGAAGATGACCCTGCCGGGATCGATCAGGCGGTTAACCATGTCGCACAAATTCGCCAAGCCTTCGGTAGCAAGTTTGCGCCCAAGGACATTGTGATCGGTGAAACCGGCTGGCCCAGCGAGGGTCGCCAGCGCGAAACAGCACTGCCAAGCCGGGTCAATGAAGCCCGTTTCATTCGTGGTTTTGTGACCCTTGCCGAGCAGAACGGCTGGAAATACAACCTGATTGAAGCCTTCGATCAACCCTGGAAACGCGGCAGTGAAGGTGCTGTCGGCGGTTACTGGGGCTTGTTCGATGCGGACCGTCAAGACAAAGGGATACTCGCAGGCCCTGTGACCAATCTGCCGCACTGGCCCGTCTGGCTAGGTCTCGGCGTCGCATTATTGATCGCTACCTTACTGATTGGCGGCCGGGTTCGCAGCAGCCGTGCTGCACTGCTGTTGCCTGCTTTGGGCGCACTGTCGGGGTGCACGATCAGTGCCTGGGCTGAACTGGCGTCTGTCACCAGCCGCTTTGCCGGAGAATGGCTATGGGCCGGGATCCTGTTGGGACTCAATCTGATCGTCATGGCCCATACCGCGCTGGCATTAGGGCAAAAAGACGGATGGCGCGAGCGACTGTTCAATGTGCTCGAACGCCGCGCTGGCTGGTGGTTGGCCGCTGCCGGGTTTGCCGGAGCCGTAATGATGCTCGGCCTGGTGTTTGAACCGCGCTATCGCAGCTTCCCGAGTGCTGCGCTGTTGCTGCCGGCACTGGTATACCTGCTGCGCCCGGTGCGCGGGCCGCGCCGTGAGTTCGGGTTACTGGCGTTTATTATCGGCGCGGGCATCCCCTTGCAGCTGTACCGCGAAGGCCTCAGCAACGAACAGGCGTGGGGTTGGGCGATGGTAAGCGTATTACTGGTGATGGCATTGTGGCGCAGCTTGAGACTGCACCACCGGTAATTGCTGCAACGCTGCGCGAGGCTGCATGGGATACAACCCTCGCGCGGTTTAAATCCGCTTGGCCCTCACCAGTCGCAACCCTGCAATCACCACCGCAAACACAGCGAGACTGGCGTTATACAACGCCAGTGCTGGCAGCCCAAAAGCCAATGCCAGCACCGCCAAAGCATTACCAAGAGGGCCACGCACAAAAAAGGCCACAACCGCAGTGGCAATCGCAGCCCAACCCAACACCCTGAAATGAATCAACAAGCCCAAATTCGCGCGCAACTGGCACTCCCAGCGGGCCGCCTCAGCCACGCAGGTGCCCACCCACTGCGGATCTTCCATCAAGCCATAGCGCAGGCCATAACCAGCAGCCAGCCACACGGGCACAGCAATGAGCAGCAATATCAACGGCAAACGAGGGCGCATAACAACTCCGATAGGCAAAAGCGGCGCTCAGCTTAATCACACTTGTCGGGTATGCAAGCCTTGCAATCAGATATCTGTTCACTAAAGTCAATCAACGTGTATCGTCTGGTAGCCAATTGCCGCCTGCGACACGTAGGGGGATTTATTTAGGGGTGCAAAAGGCACTTCGAAGGTAGCCCTGTGGTCATAGCCTGCGAATCTTCTCAGCACCTTCTCTAGGATAGTCTTCATGCTTCGTTCTCTGTCCCTCCTTGCCTTGCTCGGCGGCCTTGTATTGAGTGCGTCCGCACAGGCGGTCGATGTCGACCCCGCAACCTATGGCTACCCGATCACCAATCCGTTTGAAGCCACCATCGCCACCACGCCACCGGAGATGCGCCCGTATCTACCGAGCGAAGATGACATTCGACAATCGGATTACAGCCTGACCCTGCGCCCTGAGCGCGAGTTCACCCTGCCCGCCAACTTTTGGGCAGTCAAAAAACTCACCTACCGCATGGCCCGACAAGATCACCCGGCGCCCTTGATGTTCCTGATTGCCGGCACCGGCGCCCCCTACAACAGCAGCCTCAACGAATTTCTGAAAAAACTGTTTTACCAGGCCGGTTACCACGTGGTGCAGCTCTCATCGCCCACCAGCTATGACTTCATGAGCGCCGCCTCACGCTTTGCGACGCCCGGCATCAGCCAATACGATGCCGAAGACCTCTACCGCGTCATGCAAGCGGTGCGTGCGCAGCAGGCCGATGTCCCGGTGACCGACTACTACCTCAGCGGCTACAGCCTGGGCGCGCTGGACGCAGCCTTTGTCAGCCACCTGGATGAGACGCGCAAGAGCTTCAACTTTAAAAAAGTGCTGATGCTCAACCCGCCAGTCAACCTGTACACCTCCATCAGCAACCTCGACAAACTGGTACAGACCGAAGTCAAAGGGATCAACAACAGCACCACCTTCTATGAACTGGTGCTGAACAAATTGACCCGGTACTTCAAACAAAAAGGCTACGTCGACATCAACGCTGCACTGGTGTACGACATCCAGAACTCCAAGGAACGACTGACCAACGAACAAATGGCGATGTTGATCGGCACCATGTTCCGTTTCTCGTCAGCCGACATCGTGTTCACCTCCGACCTGATCAACCGTCGTGGGCTGATCACGCCGCCCAATTACCCGATCACCGAAGGCACCAGCCTCACGCCGTTCCTCAAGCGCTCACTGCAGTGCGACTTCGATTGCTACCTGACTGAGCAAGTCATCCCCATGTGGCGGGCCCGCACCGATGGCGGAACGTTGTTGCAATTGATCGATCAGGTGAGCCTGTACGCCCTGAAGGACTACCTGCAAAACAGCCCGAAAATTGCCGTCATGCACAACGCCGACGACATCATCCTCGGCCCTGGCGACCTTGGGTTTCTGCGTAAAACCTTTGGCAATCGGCTGACTGTCTACCCGTATGGCGGCCATTGCGGCAACCTCAACTACCGTGTCAACGCTGACGATATGCTGGAGTTCTTCCGTGGCTAAACATTTATTACTGGTTGCCGCCCTGCTCAGCGCTGGCGTTGCCCAAGCGGACAACAGCAAGGCCAACCTTGAACGAACCGCAGATGTCGATGGCTTCACCCAACCCTTGAAACTCCTCAAGTTCAATCCCGGGCTGGATCAACGCGAGTTTGAACGCGCCACCATGAACGCCCTGAGCGTTTATGACCCGCTGGAGTCGGTGAACCGCCGGATCTACCACTTCAACTACCGCTTCGATCAGTGGGTGTTCCTGCCGGTGGTCAATGGCTACCGCTACGTGACGCCAAGCTTTGTGCGCACAGGCGTGAGTAACTTTTTCAACAACTTGGGCGACGTCCCCAACCTGTTTAACAGCCTGCTGCAACTCAAGGGGCAGCGCTCCCTGGAAACCACCGGGCGACTGTTGTTGAATACCACCTTAGGGATCGGCGGCCTGTGGGACCCGGCCACGTCAATGGGCCTGCCGCGCGTCAGCGAAGACTTCGGTCAGACCTTGGGTTTCTATGGCGTTCCAGGTGGGGCTTACTTGATGCTTCCGATTCTTGGCCCGTCCAACCTGCGGGACACCACCGGGTTAGTGGTCGACTACGGCGTCAATCAGGAAATCAACTTCCTCAACGTGCCACACGAAAGCACGCGTCACCCGGAAATTTGGGTATTGGGCGCTGTCGACAAGCGCTACACCACCAGCTTCCGTTATGGACAGTTCGATTCGCCATTTGAGTACGACAAATTGCGTTATATCTACACCGAGGCACGCAAGTTACAGATTGCTGAATAAGAACCTACGTCGCACAGCAGTCTGAGCACCCGCAGGGTCTTTAGCAAATGTTTGCGAGCGACGGTTAAGCAAGGTGAAACAGGCTAGTGTGCTGTCTCAGAAATAATATCCCTCATGCCTGCGACGCCATTGCCTCGCGGGCTTGTTGTATTTTGTTCAATATGTCTTCTCCTTTGGCGTTCCAAACGTAACGAGTGGGCTGCGCATTT